>JBJTFE010000162.1:0-4591 GCA_046093265.1 Phenylobacterium sp.
CCGCACATCGGTGATCCCGGCCTCCACCAGGCGGGCCCCGGCGACCAGGCCGGCGAAGCCGCCGCCGATGAAGGCGAACTCCACATGGTCGGTCTTGGGCTCGCGGGGCTGGAAGGGCGTGTAGGGATCGTCCAGGTAGCCAGCGAAGACCCCGGCGACCCGGATGTACTGGTCGTTGCCGTCGGCGCGCAGGCGCTTGTCGCGCTCGGCGCGGTACTTGGCCTTCAGGGCCTCCTTGTCGAGGGTGCGGACGAGGGCGGCGTCATCGGCGGGGGGCATGGCGTCTTCCTGGTTGTCCTCTGCGGTCAATTTTGGCGCCCCCGCCACGGGAGGCAACTGCAAAGCGCGTCCAATTCCGCTTCCGGAGTCGCTGTCGAGACGGCTATCCTCCGCCCGATGGGCGCCCGCGGAAGGTGGCTGCGCCTGACAGGAGAGCCCGCCAATGTCCGACGCCGAATACGTCCCGCCCAAGATCTGGACCTGGAACCGCGAGAACGGCGGCCGGTTCGCCAACATCAACCGGCCCATCGCCGGTCCGACCCACGACAAGGACCTGCCGGTGGGCCGCCACCCGATGCAGCTCTACTCCCTGGGCACGCCCAACGGGGTGAAGGTGACGGTCATGCTCGAGGAGCTGCTGGCCCTGGGCCATTCCGGCGCCGAATACGACGCCTGGCTGATCCGCATCAACGAGGGCGACCAGTTCTCCAGCGGCTTCGTCGACATCAACCCGAATTCGAAGATCCCGGCCCTCCTGGACCGCAGCGGTCCGAAGCCGATCCGGGTGTTCGAGTCCGGCGCCATCCTGGTGCACCTGGCCGAGAAGTTCGGGGCCTTCCTGCCGACCGAGCCGGGCGCCCGGGCCGAGTGCCTGTCCTGGCTGTTCTGGCAGATGGGCAGCGCCCCCTACCTCGGCGGCGGCTTCGGACATTTCTACGCCTACGCCCCGGTGAAGATCGAGTACGCCATCGACCGCTTCGCCATGGAGGTGAAGCGCCAGATGGACGTGCTGGACCGGCGCCTGGCAGAAAGCGAATTCATCGCGGGGCCGGACTTCACCATCGCCGACATGGCCATCTGGCCCTGGTACGGCGGCCTGGCCAAAGGGGAGATGTACGGCGGCGGCGAGTTCCTGCAGGTTCAGGAGTACACGCACGTCAATCGCTGGGCCGACGCCATCGCCGCCCGCCCGGCGGCGAAGCGCGGCCGGGCCGTGAACCGCCCCTTCGGCAAGCCTGAGAGCCAGCTGCTGGAACGCCACGACGCGAGCGACTTCGACAAGCTCAAGCTGTAGGGGCGAAGGCAGGGACGGGGGCGAAGGCCAGATAGGCTAACGCTCCTCCCGGGCGACGCCCTCTGATCCTTTAGAGCCAGCCGACAAGTCGGGCGGCCTGGTAGCCGGCGAGGCTGGCGACCAGCACGCCCACGGCCCCTGTCAGGATGCGCTGGGGCGCAAGCTTGACCATCAGGCCTGCGAGGGGTGCGGAGACGAGGCCTCCGGCGACGAGCCCCGCGACGGCGGTCGCATGCTTTGAAATGTCTCCGGCGTCATTCCAGTGGCCGGTCAGAAGGGCCGCAAGAAAGGTGGCCGAGATGGTCGCGGTGACAAAGAACTCCGCGGTGTTGGTGGTGCCGATGCTGGTCCGCGGATCGCCGCCCGAGCCGACCATTGCGGTGGCGACCGTGGGGCCCCAGCCGCCGCCGCCAATGGCGTCGAAGAGGCCGCCGAAGAACCCGAGGGGGCCGCTGTACTTCACCGGAAAGAGCCGGGGGGCGGGTCCCTTCAGGGCGCGCCACAGGATGACCCCGCCCATCAGGGCGAGGTAGGCGGTGATCCAGGGCTTCAGGATCGCCCCGTCGATGGAGGTCAGGACAAAGGCGCCCAGGGCGCCGCCGATACAGCCCCCGATCGCGAGGGGGGCGAACAGCTTCCAGTTTACGTTGCGGTGCCAGGCGTGGGATCCGGCAGAGGCGGCCGTGGTGAAGACCTCCGCTGCATGGACACTGGCGGAGGCCGCCGCCGGGGGAACGCCGACGCTCAGCAGGACCGTGGAAGACACCACGCCGTAGGCCATGCCCAGGGCGCCGTCGACCGCCTGGGCCAGGAAGCCCACGAGGGCGAAAAGGAAGAATTCGTGCACGGGCAGGCGCTCCATCCGGGGCTGCTGGACATGCCCGATAATTCCCACGGAAGCGATAGATCAAATTTCCGGGCGCGATCAGGAAATCTGCAAGGACGCCCCGTCACGGGCGGCGCGGGCAAGGGTCCAGCCTTCCAGCACGCCGGCGACAGCCTCGCGGGCGGCGACAAGGGCGGGGTGGACCGGACAGGTCGCGACGTCAGGACAGGCCTCGCAGGGGCGATAGGCGGTCTTCGACGCACAGGGGGCGAGGGCGAGGGGACCGTCGAGGGCGCGGATCACGTCGGCGAAAGTGATGGCCTCAGGGGCTGCAGCCAGTTGGTAGCCTCCGGTGCGCCCGCGACTCGAGGTCAGCAAGTTGTGACGCTTCAGGTCGAGGAGGATGGCCTCCAGGAACTTGCGTGGCGCAGAGGCGGCCTCGGCGATATCCGCGATGGAGGCCGGCCCGGGCGTCTGGCGCTGGGCGAGATGAATCAGGGCGCGCAGGGCGTAACGGGATCGCCGGGACAACATGGAGGGAGTATTGCGGCCGTCGGGCGCGACGTCCACATCCCTCCGCGCGCCATCGGAGACCCTTCCATGCCGACTCCGGTACAAACCCCGACCTCAGCAGACGCCGTCGCCCTGGTCATCGGCGCCGGCGGAGGGATCGGTTCGGCCCTGGTCCGGGCCCTGGAGGCCTCAGGGCGCTACGACCGGGTGATCGGCCTGGGACGGCAAAGTGATCCGCCCCTCGACCTCCTGGACGAGACCTCTGTCGCCCGCGCCCTGGACACCGCGGCGAAGGCGGGCGTGATCCGGCTGGTGGTCCACGCCGCAGGCGTCCTGCAGGATACGGGCATGGTCCCGGAGAAGAGCCTGTCCGCCCTGGATCCCGCCGCCATGGCCCGGGCCTTCGCCATCAACGCCACGGGACCGGCTCTGGTGCTGAAGCACATGGCGCCCCGCCTGCCTCGCCAGGGACGTTGCGTCTTCGCCGCCCTCTCCGCGCGGGTCGGCAGCATCGGCGATAACCGCCTGGGCGGTTGGTACGCCTATCGCGCCTCCAAGGCGGCCCTGAACCAGCTGGTCCGAACCGCGGCCATCGAGCTCGCCCGGCGCAACCCGGAGATGGTCTGCGTGGCCCTGCACCCGGGAACCGTCGCCACCCGCCTGTCCGCTCCCTTCCGGACGGAGGGCCCGGGCGTCCAGGCGCCCGAGACAGCGGCGGCGAAGCTCCTTGCGGTCCTGGAGAGCCTTCCAAGGGAGGCCTCCGGCGGGTTCTTCGACGCAGAGGGCCAGACCGTCCCCTGGTAGCCCGGGCGGCTCAGCGGGACAGCCGGAGGGTGACGCCAAAGGTCCTCGGATCGCCGGGCTGGCCGGCGATCAGGCCTGTGTTCCCGGGGCCCACGGCTAGGAACTCGTAGTACTCGGCGTCGAGGACATTGCGGGCCCAGGCGAAGACCTCCAGCCCGTCTCCCGCCCGGACGCCGGCCCGGAGGCCAACGAGGCCATAGGCCTTGACCTTGGTGTAGGCTGACGGCGAGGCGTTGGACGAGAAGTCCGACCGCCAGGATCCATCCAGCCCGACGTAGGCCTCGGCCTGCCGGCCCGCGAGGGTCACCGGCCGGCGGACCTCGGCGCCGTAGGTGAAGGACCACTCCGAGACGCCCGGCAGTCGCTGACCCGAGATGTCGCAGTTGGCCGGGCTGATCCCGCCCGGCGTTCCCGGCGCACTGGGCGCCTGGCCGGCGGCGGCCGTTGTTCCGCCCGACAGCTCCGGCGGGCAGGGCGCATCGACGAAGCGAAGATAGCTGGCGTCGGTCCAGGCCCCGTTCAGATTGGCGCTGAAGGCCTCGGTGGGCGCGATGGAGGCGTCGAACTCGACCCCCTGGCTGCGAACCCGACCGGCGTTGGCCAGGTAGCCGCGCAGGACGCCCAGCTGGCCGTTGGTGACCGTCGCCTGGTAGTCGCGGATGTCGGTCCGGAACAGGGCGATGTTTAGGATGGCGTCGAGGGCGGGGAAGCGGGTCTTCAGGCCGGCCTCAAGATGGTTCACATCCTCGGGCCGGATGGTCCCGGCGGCGGCGATGGGGTTCCCGGCGGCGTCGGTCGGCAGGCCGTTCTGGTTGATGCCGCCGGTCTTGAAGGCCTTGGCGTAGGTCGCATAGGCGAGCACGTCGCCGTTCACCCGGTAGCTGGCGGTGAGGTCGTAGCTGAGATTCCAGTCGCTGAAGGACGGCGTACTGAGCTGCGGCGCGTAGACGTTGCGCTGGGCGACCTTGACCGGATCGGTCTGCCCGAACAGTACCGGAGCACCCTGCCCGTCGAAGACCCGACGGAGGTAATAGCCCTCCTTCTCGTCGTAATTGATCCGGAGGCCGGGCTGGACAGTCAGGGCGTCGGTCACCTTCCAGCTGACCTGGCCGAACAGGGCGGCGCTGGTGTTGGTCAGCCACTGCGTGTTGCGG
>JBJTFE010000163.1:0-2417 GCA_046093265.1 Phenylobacterium sp.
GGTCGGGGACGTCCTGTTCCAGGGCTCCATCGGCCGCACGGATTTTCCGGGCGGCAGCTATCCGCAGCTGATCGCCGCCATCACGGGCAAGCTCTGGCCCCTGGGCGAAGCGGGCCTCGCGATGGAAGAAGACCACGTGGCCGGGGGTGTGGCCCGGGCAGTGGAAGACCTCGAACTCGGTCTCGCCCAGGGTCACGCGGTCGCCGTCGTCCAGCCAGCGATCCGGCTCGAAGGCCTGGGCGTCGGGCATGCCGTAGCGGGCGCCGGACTCCGGGATGCCGGCGATCAGGGGCGCATCGTCCCTGTGCGGCCCCTCGATCACCGCCCCGGTCAGGGCCTTCAGTTGGGCCGTTGCGCCGGCATGGTCCAGGTGGCCGTGGGTGATCCAGATTTTCTCGAGAGTCAGGCCATGCTGCTGCAGCCCGCCCATCAGCCGCTGGACCTCGCCGCCCGGGTCGATCACCGCCGCCTTCATCGTCTTCGCACACCAGACGATGGTGCAGTTCTGCTGGAGGGGGGTGACGGGCGCGATGACGGCGCGGATGGGCGGCTGGCTCATGCCCCTATCTTCGGTGCGGGGCGACGATTTGCAAGGGCGGGCGACCCCCTGCGCCCTTGGCCCCCTCCGCCGCGGGGGCTAGACCGGCGTCATGCTGCCCGTCGAGGAGGTCCTGCCGTCCCTGCTTGAGGCCCTGGAGGGTCGGGGCGTCGCCGTGCTGGCGGCGCCGCCGGGGGCCGGGAAGAGCACGATCGCGCCCCTGCGCTGCCTTGCGGCGCCCTGGATGGCGGGCCAGCGCATCCTGATGCTGGAGCCGCGGAGGCTGGCGGCGCGGGCTGTGGCGGCCCGGCTGGCCTCCAACCTGGGCGAGGCGGTGGGCGCGACCGTCGGCTACCGGGTGCGGATGGAAAGCCGGGTCTCGGCCGCCACCCGGCTCGAGGTGGTCACCGAGGGCGTCTTCAGCCGGATGATCCTGGACGACCCCGGCCTTGAGGGCGTGGGCCTGGTCATCTTCGACGAGTTCCACGAGCGCAGCCTCGACGCCGACCTGGGCCTGGCCCTGGCGCACGACTGCCGCCGGGTGCTGAGGCCCGACCTGCGCCTTCTGGTCATGTCGGCCACCCTCGACGTCGCCGCGGTCTCGGGCCTGCTGGGCGGGGCGCCGGCCATTTCCAGCCAGGGCCGGGCCTGGCCTGTGGAGACCCGTTACCTGGGCGGCGACCCGGGCGCGCCGATCGAGGACCAGGCGGTGCGCGCCGTGCGCCGGGCCCTTTCGGAGACGCCGGGCGGGGTGCTGGTCTTCCTGCCGGGCCAGGCCGAGATCCGGCGCACGGCCGAGCGGCTGGCGGCGGCGGGCCTGCCGGCGAACGCCGATGTCGCCCCGCTCTACGGCGCCCTCGACCCCGCCGCCCAGGACCGGGCCATCGCCCCGGCGCCTGCGGGACGGCGCAAGGTGGTTCTGGCCACGGACATCGCCGAGACCAGCCTGACCCTGGAGGGGATCGCCTGCGTGGTCGACGCGGGCCTAGTGCGCTCGCCGCGCTTTGACCCGGCCTCGGGCCTGACCCGCCTGGTCACCCTCAGGGCCAGCCGGGCGGCGGCGGACCAGAGGCGGGGCCGGGCGGGGCGCACCGGACCGGGAAGCTGCTACCGCCTGTGGGATGAGGCCGAGACCCGCGCCCTGCCGGCCTTCGCCCCGCCGGAGATTCTGAACGCCGACCTGTCGGGCCTCGCCCTCGACCTCGCCCGCTGGGGGGTGAAGGACGCCGCCGAGCTCGCCTTCCTCGACCCGCCGCCGGCGGGCGCCCTGGCCGAGGCGCGCAGCCTCCTGTCCCGGCTGGAGGCCCTGGACGGACAGGGGGTCCTGACGGCGCACGGCGAGGCCCTGTCCCGGCTGCCCCTGCCGCCCCGCCTCGCCCACATGGTGCTGGCCGGCGCGGGGAGGGGCCAGGCTGAGCGGGCGGCGAAGATCGCCGTCCTCGCCTCCGAGCCCGGGCTGGGCGGCCGCGAAGTGGACCTTCGCCTTCGGCTTGAGACCCTGGAGCGCGACCGGGGCCAGAGGGCGCGGGACGCCCGGGCCCTGGCCGGGCGCTGGGCGGCGCAGGCGGCGCGCGAGGCGGGCCGGGCGGCGGGCGATACCCTCGACGACGGCCTGCTCCTGGCCCTGGCCTGGCCCGAGCGCCTCGCCCGGGCGCGTGGGCCTTCGGGACATTTCCAGCTGGCGGGAGGCCGAGGCGTCTGGCTGGAGGAGACCGATCCCCTCGCCCGGGAACCCTGGCTGGCCGTCGTCGAGGGTATCGCCCGCCGCCCGGCCCGCCTCGCGCGCCGCCTGCGCCGCCCAGCGCCCGGCCAGGGCCCGGGCGTCCCGCGCCCTCTGGCCCCGGTCGCGCTCCAGGGTCTCAAGCCGAAGGCGAAGGTC
>JBJTFE010000164.1:0-6391 GCA_046093265.1 Phenylobacterium sp.
GCGTCGCGCGCCAGGTTCCGAAGAACGTAGTTCAGCACGCCGCCGTTACGGAAGTACTCCAGCTCGGTCGGCGTATCGATCCGGCACCGCACGGGGAAGCGGGCGATGCGGCCGTCGCCGGCGCGGTAGAGCTCCACCGTCAGCTGGCGGCGGGGCGAAAGGTCCGCAAGGCCGCGGATCGAGACGATTTCCTCGCCGGTGAGGTTCAGCTTCTGCCAGCCGTCCTGGATGAACTGCAGGGGCAGCACGCCCATGCCGACCAGATTGGACCGGTGGATGCGCTCGAAGCTCTCGGCGATGACCGCCCGGACGCCCAGCAGTTTGGTGCCCTTGGCGGCCCAGTCGCGGGACGAGCCCGTGCCGTATTCCTTGCCCGCGAAGATCACCATCGGCCGGCCCTCGGCCTGGTAGCGCATGGCGGCGTCGTAGATCGCCATGGTGTCGCCGGAGGGGAAGTGACGGGTGACGCCGCCCTCGATCTCCGGGGTGATCTTGTTGCGGATGCGGATGTTGGCGAAGGTGCCCCGCATCATCACCTCGTGGTTCCCGCGGCGGGCGCCGTAGGAGTTGAACTCGGTGGTCGGGACCTGGCGCTCGCGCAGGTAGACGCCGGCGGGGGAGCTGGCCTTGATCGAGCCGGCCGGCGAGATGTGGTCGGTGGTGATGGAATCGCCGAACACCCCCAGGATCCGCGCCTCGATCACGTCGGTGACCGGCTCGGGCTCCATCTTCATGTCCTGGAAGTAGGGCGGGTTCTGGACATAGGTCGAACCCATGTCCCAGGCGTAGGTCTGGCCGCCGGCCACCTTGATGCCCTGCCAGTTCTTGTCGCCCTTGAAGACGTCGGAATATCGGGTGGCGAACATCTTCTCGGTGACGTGCTTGCGCTGCAGCTCGGCGACCTCGGCCGAGGTCGGCCAGATGTCCTTCAGGTAGACGGGCTTGCCGTCCTTGCCCTCGCCGATCGGGTCGTTGGCGAGGTCGATCAGCATATTGCCGGCCAGGGCGTAGGCCACCACCAGGGGCGGGGAGGCCAGGTAGTTGGCGCGGGTGTCCGGGTTGACCCGGCCCTCGAAGTTGCGGTTCCCCGACAGGACCGAGCAGGCCACCAGGTCGGTGGACTGGATGGTCTCGGAGATGGCCTCGGGCAGGGGCCCGGAATTGCCGATGCAGGTGGTGCAGCCATAGCCGACGAGGTTGAAGCCGAGGGCGTCCAGGCTCTTGGTGAGGCCTGCGGCCTTCAGGTAGTCGGTGACCACCTGGCTTCCGGGGGCGAGGGAGGTCTTCACCCAGGGCTTCACCTTCAGGCCCTTCTCCACGGCCTTTTTGGCCACAAGGCCGGCGGCGATCAGGACGCTGGGGTTGGAGGTGTTGGTGCAGGAGGTGATGGCGGCGATCACCACGTCCCCGTCGCCAAGGTCGTAGGACTCACCCTTCACGGCGGCGCGCGGGGCGCCGGGCTCGCGGCCGAATTCCTTGGACAGGGCGGCGCGGAACTCCGAGGCGGCGTCGCTCAGAAGGACCCGGTCCTGGGGCCGCTTGGGGCCAGCGAGGGAGGGCAGGACCGAGCCGAGGTCGAGCTCGAGGGTGTCGGTGAAAACCGGCTCGGGATCGCCGGGCTCCGACCACAGGCCCTGGGCCTTGGCGTAGGCCTCCACCAGGTCGACCCGGGCCGGATCGCGGCCGGTGGCGCGCAGATAGTCGACCGTGGCCTGAGTGACCGGGAAGAAGCCGCAGGTGGCGCCGTACTCGGGCGCCATGTTGGCGATGGTCGCCTCATCCTCGAGGGTGAGGCCGGCGAGGCCGGGGCCGAAGAACTCGACGAACTTGCCGACGACGCCCTTCTTGCGGAGTATCTGGGTGACGGTGAGCACCAGGTCGGTGGCGGTGGCGCCGTCCGGCAGCTTGCCGGTCAGGCGGAAGCCGATGACCTCGGGGATCAGCATGGGGATGGGCTGGCCCAGCATGGCCGCCTCGGCCTCGATACCGCCCACGCCCCAGCCCAGGACGGCCAGGCCGTTGATCATGGTGGTGTGGGAGTCGGTGCCCACCACGGTGTCGGGATAGGCCACGGTTTCGGAGCCCTCTTCACCGGTCCAGACGGTCTGGGCGAGGTATTCGAGGTTGACCTGGTGGCAGATGCCGGTGCCCGGGGGCACGACGCGGAAGTTGTTGAAGGCCGAAGAACCCCAGCGCAGGAATCGGTAGCGCTCGATGTTGCGCTCGTACTCGCGCTCGACGTTCTCGCCGAAGGCTTTGGAGGTGCCGAAGTGGTCCACCATCACGGAGTGGTCGATGACCAGGTCGACGGGATTCAGCGGGTTGATCTTCTCGGGATCGGCGCCGAGTTTGGTCATGGCGTCGCGCATGGCGGCCAGGTCGACCACCGCCGGTACGCCGGTGAAGTCCTGCATCAACACCCTGGCGGGGCGGAAGCTGATCTCGTGTTCCACCGATCCCTTGTTGTCGAGCCAGGCGGCCAGGGCCTTGAGGTCGTCTGCGCTCACCGTGTCCCCGTCCTCGTTGCGCAGCAGGTTCTCCAGCAGCACCTTCATCGAGGCCGGGAGTCGCGATACGCCGGCAAGACCGGCTTCCTCGGCGGCCGGAAGGCTGTAGTAGACGTAGGTCTTGTCTCCCACCGTGAGTTCGCGGCGGGTCTTGAGGCTGTCGATTGACGCCATGTCAGGGATCCTTCCTCTGTTCCGGACCGCACACCTATCGAACCGGAGATCGCGCGCCCGGGTGGGCGGACACACAGCGTTCGCCCCGGCGCCGCGAAAGCCCTCAGGGACGAGTACGGCCGGGGGCGTCATAGACCTTCGGCGGGTCCGCGTCCATGCGCGCGCCGGGGGGAAATCGTGACCCTGTCCCTCCAGATCGAGAACCTGTCCTTGTCCCGGGGTGGGCGGCGGCTCTTTTCCGGGCTTGAGCTCCGCCTGGAGTCGGGCCAGGCCTGCGCCCTCACAGGAGCCAACGGCTCGGGCAAGACCAGCCTTTTGAGGGCTGTGGCGGGCCTTTGCGCCATTGATTCCGGACACATCGCCTTCGGAGCGGCAGACCCGGCCGCCGCCCGGTCCACGGGCCTGCACCTGCTGGGCCATCTCGACGGCCTTAAGGTCTCTCGAACCGCCGGCGAGGAACTGGACTTCTGGACAGGGTGGCAGGGTGGAACGGCATCCGCCATGGAGGCCGCCGTCCGCCGCCTTGACCTCCAACGGCTCCTGGATCTTGAAGTCCGGCGGCTGTCTGCAGGTCAGAGGCGCAGGCTGGCCCTCGCCCGGCTCCTATCGTCGCCCCGCCCGCTCTGGTTGCTCGACGAGCCCCTCAGCCCCCTCGACGCCCAATGGCGCGCGAAAGTCCTCGAGATCATGGCCGGACACCTGACCGACGGCGGACTCATCCTCGCGGCGGTGCACGATCCCCTGCCTCTGGCGACCCTCGCCCTGGAGATCCTACCGTGAGAGCCGCCCTTCAGCTGCTTTGTCGGGAGATGTCGATCGCCTGGGGTCGGGGCGGCGGCCTCATGGTGACCGGGGGCTTCTTTGCCGGGGCGACGCTCCTCCTGCCGCTCGCCTCAGGCCCCGAGCCCGAGCGGCTGGCGCAGATCGCGCCGGGCGCGACCTGGACGGTCCTGGCCCTGTCCGCCCTCCTCGGCCTCGAACGGCTGTTCGAGCGTGACTACGAAGACGGGGCCCTGGACCTGATGTCCCACACCGCCCTGCCCCTGGAGTTCACCTGCGCGCTGAAGTGCCTGGGGCACTGGTTGGCGACCGGCGCGCCCCTCGCCTTCCTCGCGCCGGTTGCGGCCATCGCCCTGGGCGCGCCGCCGGCCCTCGCGCCCCTACTTTTCGCCTGCGCCCTGGCCGGCGGCCTCGCCTTCGCCTTCACCGGCGGGATCGGCGCCGCCCTGAGCCTGGGCGCCCGGCGGGGCGGCCTACTGACAGCGGTGATCGTCCTGCCCCTGTTCGTCCCCCCGGTGATCTTCGGCGGCGGCGCCCTGGACTCCTTCGCCGCCGGACTGCCCTGGCGCGCCGGCGTCGCCCTGCTCTGCGCCTACGCCGCCGCCGCCATGGCTCTGGGACCGTTGGCCATGGCGGCAGCCTGCCGGAACGCCCTGTCCTGAGGACGCGACGGAATCGCCAGCGGGATGCGTTCAACGCTCAAGGGGTGCATCCAAGGAGCACAGACATGATCCGTTCCAACCTCGGCCTGGCCAACCTCGGCCTCGCCAGCCTCGCCTCGGCCCTCGCTCTCGCCTCCTCAGGCGTCGCCGTCGCCCAGACGGCGCCTCCCGGCGGGTCACAACCCGGCGGCATGCGCATGATGGAGATGCGGCGGCCAGACCCTGAGGCGCGGGCCCAGAAGCTCCGCGACGTCCTGCAGCTGACGCCTGCCCAGGACCCGGCGCTCAAGGCGTTCCTGGAGGCCCAGAAGCCCACCCGGCCGCCGGCTCCGCCGGAAGCGGGCGCCAAGGCGCCAACCACACCTGAACGCCTGAACCGGCAGCGGGCCCGCCTGGTCGAGCGACTGGCGGAATTCGATCGCCGCGCCGCCGCCGCGCGGACCTTCTACGCTCAGCTCACGCCGACGCAGAAGAAAGCCTTCGACGCCCTGCCGGCGGCAGGGCGCGATCGCCTGAAGGCGCGAATGCACCGTCGCATGATGGAGCGGGGCGACGGCCCTGGCGGCCCGCGCGCCGGCGACAAGCGTCCGGAGTAGCCCGCCGGACCCCGCGTCGGCGCCTTTCCGTTGCCGCCGGCGCGGACCGGGGCTAAGGGGCGGGGCATGACGCAGGCCTTCGCCTTCCTCTACAACCCGCACAGGTTCATGGCCTTCTCGGCCTGGGCGGCGCCCCTGCTCGGCGTCCTGGCCCTGGCGCTCGCCGCCGGCGGCCTCTGGCTGGGCTTCACCGCCCCCGAGGACTACCAGCAGGGGGACACCGTCCGGATCATGTTCATCCACGTCCCGGCCGCCTGGCTGGGCCTGTTCGTCTATGTCTGCCTGGGCGGCGCGAGCTTTCTGTCCCTGGTCTTCCGCCAGGCCCTGGCCGACGCCGCCGCCCGCGCTGCAGCGCCGATCGGCGCGATCTTCACCGCCCTGGCCCTCGCGACGGGCTCGCTCTGGGGCCGGCCGATGTGGGGCGCCTGGTGGGTCTGGGACGCGCGCCTGACGAGCGTCCTCGTCCTGTTTCTCTTCTACCTCGCCTACATGGCCCTGCGCGCCGCCATCGACGACGAGGCCAAGGGCGCCCGGGCCGCCGCCATCCTGGCCCTTGTGGGACTGGTCAATGTACCGATCGTGCACTGGTCGGTGGAGTGGTGGAACACCCTTCACCAGGGCCGGACGGTGTTCGCCGCGGGCGGATCCCGGGCGGCCGCCGTCTTCCTGGTTCCCCTTCTGCTGATGAGCCTTTCCTACATGTCCGCCTTCGGCGCGCTCTGGCTGGTCCGGATCCGTGGCGAGGTCTGGCGCCGGCGCGCCGCCGCCGCCGAAGCCCGGCTGGCGAGGTGACGCCCATGCTTGATCTCGATCCCGGTCCCTACGGCGTCTATGTCTGGACGTCCTATGGTCTGAGCGCCGCGGGCCTCGCCTGGCTAGTGGTCTCCAGCCTTGTCTTCACCCGGCGCTGGCGGCGGAGGGCTGAGTCCCTTGAGGCCCGGGTGCGGGGCGCAGAGGGACAGCCGGGTGATGCGCCATGAAGCGGCTGGCCGCCCTCGCCCCCGTGGCTGTTCTGGTCGCCCTCGGTTTTCTCTTCGCGCTTTTCGGCCTGCGCAATGACCCTCGCTACCTGCCGCGGGCCCTGGTCGGGAAGCCGGTGCCTGAAGTCTCCCTGCCCACCCTGGCGGATGGCCTGCCCGATACCCTCCGGGGGCCGGACGACGGACCCTATCTGATCAACGTTTTCGCCTCCTGGTGTGCGCCGTGCGAGCTTGAAGCGCCTATCCTGGACTCCCTTAAGGCCGACGGGGCGCGCATCGTCGGTGTGGCCTACAAAGACGCACCCGAGAAGACCCGGGCCTTCCTCGATCGCACGGGGGATCCCTACGCCCGGATTCTGGTGGATCGGGAGGGTCGCGCGGGTGTCGAACTGGGCGTCTCCGGCGTACCGGAGACCTATCTGGTCGATGGCTCGGGTCGAATCATCGACAAGGTCTCAGCGCCCCTTTCGGAGGCGGACGCCCGCCGTCTCTCCGCGCGTCTTCGTCGTTAACCCTTCCTGAACCCGATGCGGACAGGTTCAGGCCTCATTAACCACGTTTTGAGGCCCTGATGGTCACCGCCCTGCGCCCCGGTCCCCTGCCGTCGCCACCCGCTCAGACGCAGCGCACCGACGTCGCCTCCCGTCTCCCTGACTTCACCCGCAGCCTGCCCACGGCCGAGGCCGGTGCGC
>JBJTFE010000165.1:0-18156 GCA_046093265.1 Phenylobacterium sp.
GGGGGGCCCCCCCCCCCCCTCGCGCCCCGGAGCGTCCCCTCCTGCCGGGCCGGGCGGCCCGGCCGGCCCCCGGGCGGGCCGCCACCCGCCCCGGCGGCGCCGCGCGGCGCCGAGCCCAGCTTCACCCTGCTCCCCGCCGCCTCCCGATCCCCTGGCCAGGCCGAACTGGCGGCCAATCCCCGTTCCCGGTCCGCCCGGCTGCGCGCCGCCGAGCGCACCGCCGCTCCGGCCTGGAGGGCGGCGGCGTGAGAATTCTCGAGCAGCGGACCCTGGGCTTCCGGACGATTGACGTCATCCTGTTTGTCTTTCTGCTGGTCCTGATACTCGGGGTCTATCTGGCCAAGACGATGGCGGGCGGCGAACGCGGCCAGATCGCCGCCGCCGAGCGCCGGATCGCCCAGGAACGCGAAAGCATCGGTTTGCTCAGCGCCGAGGTCGCGCATCTGGAGCGACCTGAACGGCTTGCGGCCCTGGCCCGCGCCTATGGCGCCCTTGGGCCTGTGTCTTCGAGCCGGGAGATCAGCGTTCATGGCCTTGCCGACGCCCTCCAGGCCCCGGCTCCGCCAACGCCGCAACTGCTGGTGGTCGCCGCCCCCGCCCTTCCCGAAGCCACAGGCGAAACCGCCTTCATCAATGAAGACGCGCCGCCGAAGCCCGCCGCCAGGGAGCCGAAGCCATGAGCCTGGCGCATCCGGGTCTGCCCGCGCCCGGCTGGCGCTGGGTCAAGGAAAGGTTGTGGAGCCTGGAGCGCGCCTTCGGCAAGGCGCGGGCTTCCGGTCGGGCCGAAAATGACGCGCGCTTCCGGATCTTTGCTGTCCTGGTCCTGTGCGCCGCGGGATTCCTCTGCCGTGCGGTCGGCGCGACACGCATGGCCCTGTTCTCCGGCCTGGACGCCACCGCTGCGGGGCTAGGCGGTTCAGGTCCGGGTCGCGCACCCCTGGTGGATCGCAAGGGCGCGCTCCTGGCCGCCGACCTGCCCTACTACACCCTCTATCTCGAACCGAGGGACGTCTGGGATCGCGGCGAAACGCGGGCGGCCCTGCTGGCCACCTTGCCGGGCCTTCCCGTTGGGCGGCTGGATCGGGCCTTTTCCACGTCGCGCCGAACCTTCCTTGCCGGGCCGCTTTCGCCTGCAGAGCGGGACCGCGTGCATGCCCTGGGACTTCCCGGGCTGGTCTTCGAGCAGGAGCCCCGCCGGGTCTATCCACTGGGGGAGTCTGCGGCGCATCTGATCGGCTTCTCCGATACGGGCGGGCAGGGTCTCGCCGGTGCAGAGGGCGCCCTCAACGACAGAATTCGGGTCGGAGCCGCTGCGGGCGCGCCGACCCCACTCTCGGTCGACCTGCGCGTACAGGCGGCGCTGGACGATGAACTTTCCGCTGCGGCCAGCCGCCTCCAGGCCAAGGGCGCGGTCGGTCTGATCACAAATGTTCAGACGGGCGAGGTCCTGGCCATGTCGTCCTGGCCGGCCTTCGATCCCAACCATGCAGGTCAGGCCTCCCCCGACCAACTGCGCAACCGCGCCGCAGCCTCTGTGTATGAGATGGGTTCGACCTTCAAGGTGTTCACCTTGGCGGTTGGCCTCGATACGGGCCAGATCACGCTGGACACGCTCTTTCACACGACTGCGGGTATGAGCATCGGCTCCCGGGTGATCCGCGACCTGCACGCCGTCGATCACGACATGACGGCGACGGATATCTTCCTGAAGTCGTCCAACATCGGCGCCAGCCAGATCGCCCTCAAGGTCGGCGGCCCGACCTTGACCCGTTACTTCGACGCCTTCGGTCTGTTCCATTCGGCGCCGATCGAACTCGCGGAGTCCGCCCGCCCCATCCTGCCCAGGGAATGGAACCCGAATACGATCGCCTCGGCGTCCTTCGGTCACGCCATCTCCGTCTCTCCTGCGGCCCTTGCGGCCGGTGTCGGATCGGTGGTCAATGGCGGGCGTTACCTGCCGCTGACGCTTCAGCCTCTGAGCGCTGGCGCGCACCCTGAAGGCCGCCGGGTGATCAGCGAGGAGACCTCGCGCCAGATGCTGGGTCTGATGCGGCGAAACGTTCTGGAGGGCTCCGGCCGCCGTGCCAACGCCGCCGGCCTCCGCGTGGGCGGAAAGACCGGTTCGGCGGAAAAGATCGTCGACGGCCGCTATGCCCGCGACAAGGTGCTCGCCTCCTTCGCTGCGGTCTTCCCCACGGACGGGGCGCTCAGAGACAATCGCTACCTTGTGCTGATCATCATCGACGAACCCGTCGCCGACGCGGAATCGGGCGGCCGGACCGGGGGTCTGACGGCGGCTCCCACCGCGGGCAAGGTGATCGACCGCATCGCGCCGTTCCTGGGGGTCAAAAGGCGGTTCGAACAGGTGGCCGCCACGCCGGTCTCCGCCACCGCCCCGCAAAGCCCTGTCCCGGCCGACGCCCCTTCGCCGGAGCATTGAGGGCCATGCGCCTCTCCCAGTTGCTGCAACGGGACCTGGCGGTCGACCCGGAGATCACCGGGATCACCGCTGACAGCCGCCGCGTCGGTCCCGGGGTTCTCTTCGCCGCCCTGCCGGGGATTGCCCGGGACGGTGCTGACTTCGCGCCCCAGGCTGTGGTGGCCGGCGCTGCGGCCATCCTCAGCGGGCGGGATCTTCCCGGCCTCGGCGTACCGGTCATTGTGAGCCCGGACCCGCGCCGGGCCTACGCGCTCGCGGCGATGACCCTCCACGCCCGCCAGCCGCAGGTGGTCGTCGCGGTCACCGGCACCAACGGCAAGACCTCCGTCGCGGGTTTCCGAAGGCAGATCGCCGCCGCCTGCGGTCGCCTGTCGGCGAGCATGGGCACCCTGGGCGTTCTGGTTTCAGGTCGGGGCCGCGAAGACGTGTCCCTCACCCCTGCCGGCCTGACCACGCCCGACGCCGGCGACGTAGCGGTTCTGCTGGCCCGGCTGGCGGACCTGGGTGTGAACGATCTGGCGCTGGAGGCCTCGTCGCACGGGTTGGATCAGCGCAGATTGGATGGCGTGCGCCTCGCCGCCGGAGCCTTCCTGAACCTAACCCAGGACCACCTGGACTATCACGGCGACATGGCCAGCTATCAGGCCGCGAAGCTGCGCCTGTTCGACACCCTCCTGCCCCGCGGCGCCCCGGCGGTGCTCAGCGCGGACTCGCCGGCCTTCCCCGCCTTCGCGGCCGCCGCCACCCTGGCGGGTGCGGGCATGCTGACCTTCGGTGAAAACGGTCGCGATCTCCGGCTTGTCGCGCGCACGCCGCGGCCTGGCGGTCAGGTGCTTGACGTGGAATGGGACGGGCGGAACTGGCGGGTGGACCTGCCCCTGGCCGGCGCCTTCCAGGCGATGAACGCCCTGGCGGCTGCGGGCCTGAGCCTCGCGGTCGGAGAGGCGGCCGCGGCGACCTTTGCGGCGCGGGTGGGGCTGCGGGGCGCGCCCGGCAGACTGCAGCATGTCGGGTCCGGGGCTCTGGGCGGGGAGGCCTACGTGGATTACGCCCATACCCCCGACGGTCTTGAAACTGTACTCAGGGCCCTGCGCCCCCATGCCTCGGGCCAGCTGGTCGTCGTCTTCGGGGCGGGCGGCGACAGGGACCGGACGAAGCGGCCGCGGATGGGCGAAGCGGCCGGCCGGCTGGCGGACCTCGCCATTGTCACTGACGACAACCCCCGCAGCGAAGATCCCGCGGCGATCCGCGCCGAGGTCAGGGCCGGGCATCCTGACCTCAAGGAGATCGGCGATCGCCGCGAGGCGATCCGGACGGCGGTCGCCGGACTGCGGGCGGGAGACATCCTGGTCGTGGCGGGCAAGGGGCACGAACAGGGACAGGTCATCGCCGGCGTGACGCACCCCTTCGACGACATCGCCGAGACCCGCGCGGCGCTGGAGGCCGAGGCATGACCCGGCGCTCTCTCTGGACGGCCAAGGAAATCGCCAGGGCGACCGGCGGCGAGGTCTCCCGGGCCTTCCAGGCGCGAGGCGTTTCAATTGACACCCGGTCGCTGGAACCGGGCGATCTGTTCGTGGCCCTGGATGGCGTTCGTGACGGCCACGACTTCATCGATCAGGCCATGGCGGCGGGGGCGGCGGGAATCCTGGCGTCGCGACCGGTCGAGGCGCCCCATGTGCGGGTCGGCGACACCTTCCTCGCCCTCCAGGCCCTGGCCCTGGCCGCCCGGGAGCGTGCGGTTCACGCCCGCCGCGCTGCGGTCACCGGATCGGTGGGCAAGACCAGCGTCACACAGGCGGTGGCCGCAGGTCTGGCCCTCGCCGGCCGCGCGCACGCCTCGGTCAAGAGCTACAACAATCACATCGGCGTACCCCTGACCCTGGCGCGCATGCCGGAGGACACCGAGCGCGCGGTTTTCGAGATCGGGATGAACCACGCCGACGAGATCACCCCCCTTTCGGGCATGGTCCGGCCTCATGCCGTGGCCATCACCACCGTGGGTCCCGTCCATGTGGAGAACTTCCCTGACGGCGAAACCGGCGTTGCGAGAGCCAAGGCGGAGATTTTCGATGGCGCGGCGCCGGCGGGCCTCGCCGTATTGAATGCGGACAACCGATGGTTCGGATGTCTGGCGGCGCGGGCGCGGGCCCGCGGGCTGGTCGTGCGCAGCTTTGGCCGCGCCGAGGGCGTCGACGCCCGCCTCGTCGACTTCAGCGTCGACAATGGCTGCGGCTTGATCCGGGCGGAAATCGACGGACAGGCTCTGGACTTCACCCTGCCCCAGACGGGCGCGCACTGGGGCCCCAATGCGCTCTGCTGCCTGTTGCTGCTGGAGGCTCTGGACGTCTCCAGGGAGGCGGGCCTGACAGCGCTGTCCCGATTCACCGCGCTTCCCGGGCGCGGCGTGGAGCAGGCGGTTCGCCTACCCGGCGGCGGCGCCTTCATCCTGGTCGATGAGAGCTACAACGCCAATCCGATCTCCATGGCCGCGACGATCGCCTCCCTCGGCGCGCGCCGGTCGGAAGGCCGCCGGATTCTGGCCCTGACCGACATGCTCGAACTTGGCGAGGAGGCCGAGCGGTTCCACGCCGACCTCACCCGCCCGATCGCGGATGCAGGGATCGATCTTGTCTTCTGCGCCGGCCCGTTGATGAAATCCCTGTGGGACGCCCTTCCTTCGACTCGTCGCGGCGGGTACGCGGTTGAGGCTGCGGAGCTTGGGCCTCTTGTATCGGAGGCGTTGGCGCCAGGGGACCTGGTGATGGTCAAGGGGTCCAATGGGTCGCGGGCCGGGCGGGTGGCTGAGGCGCTTCGTGCGCTGGAGGCCCGGAGCGGGGGGAAGGGCTGATGCTGTACTGGCTCTATGAACAGGCGGTGGCGGCCGGCATCCATCTTCCGCTGCTCAACCTCATGAAATACCTCACCTTCCGGACGGGGATGGCGTTGTTCACCGCCCAGCTCGTCGTGGTCCTGATGGGTTCGAGGTTCATCCGCTGGATGCAGGCCAAGCAGGGCAAGGGTCAGCCGATCCGCGCCGAGGGCATCGAGCGGCACATCGTCGAGAAGGCCGGCACCCCGACCATGGGCGGGGTTATGATCCTGGCCGGCCTGTTCGCCGGCGCCCTGCTCTGGTGCGATCTGTCCAACGTCTATGTCTGGGCGGTCCTGCTCGTCACGGCGGGTTTTGGCGTCCTGGGCTTCCTGGACGACTACGCCAAGGTGACCCGGCAGAGCTCGGCCGGGGTTTCGGGGCGGGTGCGACTGGTTGTCGAGGGCCTGCTGGCCGGGGGCGCCGTGCTGATGATGGTTCTGTGGGGTCAGCACATGGCGCCGGGTTCCGCCCTCCACACGAGCGTCGCCCTGCCGGTCCTGAAGGATGTCCTGATCAACCTCGGCTGGTTCTACCTCGCCTTTGGCGCCTTCGTCATCGTCGGGTCGGCCAACGCCGTGAATTTCACCGACGGCCTCGACGGCCTTGCGACCGTTCCGGTGATGATCGCCGCCGCCGCCTTCGGCCTGATCGCCTACCTGGTCGGAAACGCCGTCTTCGCGGGCTATCTGCAGCTGCACGTGGTGCCGGGAGTGGGGGAGGTGGCGGTCTTCTGCGGCGCCGTGATCGGCGCCGGACTGGGCTTTCTCTGGTACAATGCGCCCCCCGCCCGGATCTTCATGGGCGATACCGGTTCGCTGGCCCTTGGCGGCGCCCTTGGCGCGGCGGCCGTGGCGACGAAGCATGAGATCGTACTGGCGATCGTCGGCGGGCTGTTCGTCGCCGAAACGCTCTCGGTGATGATCCAGGTCGCCTACTTCAACCGGACCGGCAAGCGGATCTTCCTGATGGCGCCCATCCACCACCATTTCGAGAAGCTGGGCTGGTCGGAGTCGACCATCGTCATCCGCTTCTGGATCATCTCGGTCATGCTGGCCATACTTGGCCTAGCGACCCTGAAGCTGAGGTAAGAGGAGGGCGCTTGGTTCCGGTACGCGGCTTCGAGGGCAAGACGGTCGCCGTCTTCGGGCTGGCCCGGACCGGCCTCGCCGCGGCGCGCGCCCTTCTCGCCGGCGGGGCCGAGGTGGCGGTCTGGGATGACCGGGCCCAGGGTCTCGCCGCCGCGCAGGCCGAAGGTCTGGAGATCGTCGATCTCTCAATGGCGGAGTGGTCAGGCTTCGACGCCCTCATGCTTTCGCCGGGGGTCCCGCTCACCCATCCCGAGCCGCACTGGACTGTTCGCAGGGCGCGCGAGGCCGGGGTGGAGATCCTGGGCGACATCGAACTCTTCGCCCGAACGGTCAATCTCGCGCCCGCCCACAAGCGCCCCCGGGTCATCGCCGTCACCGGCACAAACGGGAAGTCCACCACCACCGCCCTGATCGGCCACCTGTGCGCCCATTCCGGCCGCGACACGCGCATCGGGGGCAACATCGGCGTGGGTGTTCTCGACCTGCCTGACATGCACGGAGGCGCCGTCTACGTTCTGGAACTGTCTTCCTACCAGCTGGACCTCACGACCAGCCTGAAGCCGGATGTTTCCGTTCTCCTGAACGTCTCGCCCGACCACCTGGAACGGCATGGAGGCATGGAGGGCTATGTGGCGGCGAAGCGCCGGGTCCTTCTGAACCAGGGGGCTGGAGACACCGCTGTCATCGGCGTCGATGATCCGTGGGGCCAGAGGCTCTGCACCGAGGTCAAGGCGGCGAACCGCCGGACCATTGTGCCGGTGTCCGCGTCCAAGGCCATCGGCCGTGGCGTCTACGCCCTGCAGGGCGTACTCTATGACGCGACCGGCGAACGCGCCGTCCAGGTGGTTGACCTGAACCGGGCCCGGTCGCTTCCGGGACGGCATAACTGGCAGAACGCCGCCGCGGCCTATGCGGCGGTTCGGGGTCTGGGCGCGCCGGTTTCCGAAATCGCTGAAGGCCTCCTGAGTTTTCCGGGCCTCGCGCACAGGATGGAGACCGTCGCCCATGTCCGCGGCGTCCGGTTCGTCAACGATTCCAAGGCCACCAACAGTGACGCCGCCCGTCAGGCCCTCTCCAGCTATCCCCGGGTCTACTGGATCGCCGGCGGCCGCGCAAAGGACGGGGGGATCGAGTCCCTGGCCGACCTGTTCCCCCGGATCGCCCGGGCCTACCTGATTGGCGAAGCGGCCCCCGCCTTCGGCCTAGCCCTTGAAGGACGGGCGCCGCATCTGGAGTGCGGCGACCTCCAGTCTGCGGTGAACCAGGCCTTCGAAGACGCCCGGGCGTCGGGTGAAGGCGGGGTGGTCCTGCTCTCCCCCGCCTGCGCCTCCTTTGACCAGTTCACGGATTTCGAGGCCAGGGGCGAAGCCTTCCGGTCGTCGGTCCTGGCCCTGGCCGAGGCGCAGGCAGCAGGGGCTCCCGGGTCATGACCGCAAATCCCACACACGCCGCCTTCGCGCGTTCCGACCGTTCACCCATCGGCGTCTGGTGGTGGACGATGGACCGCTGGCTGCTCGGCGCGGCGGGAGTGCTGCTCATCCTGGGCGTCCTGATGTCCTTCGCGGCGAGCCCGGCCGCCGCCGCCCGGATGAACCTGGGAGATCCCTTCCACTTCGCCCTCCGGCAATCCGTCTTCGCGTCGGCCGGTGCGGTCATCCTGATCGCCGCCTCTGTGCTGGACGCCCGGGGGGTCCGCCGGATCGCCTTCTTGGTGTTCGTCGCCTCGATCCTGATCATGGCCGCACTGCCGTTCATCGGACACAACGCCAAGGGGGCCACCCGCTGGCTCGACCTGGGCGGATTTTCGTTGCAGCCGTCGGAGTTCATGAAACCGGCGCTGATCATTCTGGTGGCCTGGATGTTCGCGGAGGCCCAGAAGGGGGAGGGCGTGCCGGGCGTGACGATTGCGTTCGCCCTGTACGGAATTTCCGCGGCCCTCCTGCTGGTTCAGCCCGACGTCGGCCAGACCATCCTCATCTCGATCGCCTTTGGCGCCGCCTTCTGGATGGCCGGGGTCCCGATTTCCTGGGTCATGGGACTGGGAGTCCTGTCGGTTGGCGGAATGATCTCGACCTACTTCCTGTTCCCGCATGTCGCCAGCCGGGTGGACCGTTTCATGAACCCCGAGGCGGCCGACACCCACCAGGTGGACCGCGCCGCAGAGGCCATCGCCGCCGGCGGGCTGTTCGGTCGCGGCCCCGGCGAGGGTGTGATGAAGCGCCACGTGCCGGATCTGCACACCGATTTCATCTACTCGGTCGCGGCCGAGGAGTACGGGCTCATTTTTTCCCTCGCCCTGATCAGCCTGTTCGCCTTCCTGGTGATCCGAGGGCTGTATCGGGCGCTCAAGCTGTCCGATCCCTTCCAGCAGATCGCGGCGGCGGGCCTGTTCGTTCTGGTCGGAGAGCAGGTGCTGATCAATGTGGCGGTGAACCTCAACCTGATTCCGACCAAAGGCATGACCCTGCCCTTCATCTCCTACGGCGGCTCTTCCATGCTGGCCATCTGCCTGACCCTTGGGCTTGCTCTCGCCCTCACTCGACGTCGGCCCGGCGCCTACGCCCAGGGCTGAGACCCCCTACCCAACCCCCAGGGAGTCCCCTAAACCCCGCCCATGCAGAAGATCGCTGTCGTCGCCGCCGGGGGAACCGGGGGACATCTGTTCCCGGCTCAGGCCCTGGCCGAGGCCCTGATCGCCCGGGGCTGGCGGATCGTGCTGGCCAGCGACGAGCGCGTGGCCGCCCTCGCCGAGAGCTTCCCGGCCGAGCAGAGGATCGGCCTGTCGGCCCGGACCTACCGCCCTGGCGACCTCATCGGCATGATGCGGGCCGGCCTGGCCATCCTCGCCGGCATCCTCCAGGCGCGAGCGGCCTTCCGAAAAATCGACCCCGACGTCGTGGTCGGTTTCGGCGGCTATCCTTCGGCGCCCGGCCTGCTGGCCGCATTGACCCAGCATCGCCCCACCGTCCTGCATGAGCAGAACGCGGTCATGGGCCGGGCGAACCGCCGTCTGGCGGGCCGGGTCCGGGCCGTCGCCTGCGCCTTTCCCATCCTGCAGAAGGCGCCCCCGGGGGTCGCGGAACGCGCGGTTGTCGTGGGCAATCCTGTCCGCGCCGAGATCCGCGCCATCGCCGGGACGCCCTATTCGCCGCCGGACGACTCCGGCCCGATCCGCCTGCTGATCACCGGCGGCAGCCAGGGCGCGCGGCTCCTGTCCGAGCTCATGCCCGCCGCCATCGCCGCCCTGCCCGAAGCCCTCCGGAACCGTCTGGAGGTGCAGCAGCAGACCCGTCAGGAAAGCCTGGACCTCGCGCGGCGGGTCTATGCCGACGCCAATGTGAAGGCCGAGATCGCGCCCTTCTTCAGGGACATGGCCGGCCGCCTCAAGGCCGCCCATCTGGTGATCGGCCGCTCAGGCTCGGGTTCCGTGTGCGAGTTCGCCATCGCCGGGCGTCCCGCCATCCTGATCCCCCTGGCCGTCGCCCTGGACGATGACCAGGGCCAGAACGCCCGAGTGATGGCCGAGGCCGGCGGCGCCGTGGTCGCCCGGGAGAACCAGCTGACGGTCGAGACCATGTCCCTGGCCCTGGTCAAGCTCCTGGGAAATCCTGATCGCCTCGCCCGCATGGCCGCCGGCGCCGCCAGCCTGGCCCGTCCCGACGCCGCCGAGCGCCTCGCCGACCTCGTTGAAGCGGTGGCTGCGGAGGGACGCGGGCGATGAACCGGCGCAGGCCCACCCCCTTCGACCTCGGCCCCGTGCATTTCGTCGGGATCGGCGGCATCGGCATGAGCGGCATCGCCGAGATCATGCTGAGGGTCGGCTACACGGTGCAGGGCTCTGACGCCCGCGCCAGCGCCAATACCGAGCGCCTGGGAAAGCTGGGCGCCCGGATCTTCATCGGCCAGGACCCGGCGAACCTGGAGGGCGCGTCGGCGGTGGTCTATTCCACCGCGATCCGGGCGGACAATCCCGAGCTGGTCGAGGCGCGCGCCCGTCGCCTGCCCCTGGTGCGGCGGGCCGAAATGCTGGCCGAGCTGATGCGCCTGCAGTTCTCGGTGGCGGTGGGCGGCACCCACGGCAAGACCACCACCACCTCCCTGGTCGCCGCCCTGCTGGACGCCGGCGGCCTGGACCCGACGGTGATCAACGGCGGCGTCATCAACGCCTATGGCGCCAACGCCAAGGTCGGTCAGGGCGATTGGATGGTGGTCGAGGCCGACGAGTCCGATGGCACCTTCCTGAAGCTGCGGGCCACCTGCGCGGTGGTCACGAACATCGATCCCGAGCACCTGGACCACTACGGGTCCTTTGACGCCGTGCGCCGGGCCTTCCGCGAGTTTGTCGAGAGCACGCCCTTCTACGGCTTCGCCGCCGTCTGCACCGACCATCCCGAAGTCCAGGCCATGGCCGCCCGGGTGGAGAACCGCCGGCTGGTGACCTACGGCGTCAATCCCCAGGCCGAGGTCCGCGCCGAGCGCATCGAGATGGGACCGGACGGCTGTCGCTTCGACGCCGTCATCCGCCCGCATGATGCGACCGCCCTGCGCTGGGAGGGGCTGCACCTTCCCATGGCCGGCCATCACAACGTGCTGAATGCTCTGGCGGCGATCGCCGTCGCCCGCGAATTGAGGGTTGACGAGGAGGGCGTCCGGCGCGGCCTCGCGGGCTTCGCCGGCGTGCGGCGCCGGTTCACCACCACAGGCGTCGCCGCCGGCGTACGGGTGATCGACGACTACGGCCACCATCCCGTCGAGATCGCCGCCGTCCTCAGGGCCGCCCGGGCCGTGACCGGCGGCAAGGTCCTGGCGGTGGTCCAGCCGCATCGCTATTCCCGGCTGAAGGACCTGTTCCAGGACTTCTGCTCCTGCTTCAACGACGCCGACACGGTGATCGTCTCGGACGTCTACGCCGCCGGCGAGGCGCCCCTGCCGGGCGCGAGCCGGGACGACCTGGTCGAGGGGCTGAGGCGTCATGGACACCGGCGCGTCCTGCCGCTGTCCGGACCGGAGGCCCTGGCGGGCCTGATCCGGGCCGAGGCCGGGGCGGGGGACCTGGTCGTCTGCCTGGGCGCCGGGGATATCACCGCCTGGGCCTACGCCCTGCCGGGCCAGCTTGAGGCCCTTTCCAGGTGACCTGGCGGGAGCGCCTTCCCGCCGTGCGCGGACGTCTGCTTCAGGACGAGCCCCTGGCGCCCTTCACCTGGCTGCGGGTCGGCGGGCCCGCCGACGTCCTTTTCCTTCCTGCCGACCAGGCCGATCTCGCCGCATTCCTGGCGGCGCTGGACCCAGCAGTGCCCGTCGCGCCCCTGGGCGTGGGGTCCAACACCCTGGTGCGCGACGCCGGCGTCGAAGGGGTGGTCATCCGTCTCGCTGGCCGGGCCTTCGCCGGGATCGAGCGGATGGGGGAGCGGCGGCTCCTGGCCGGCGCCGGGGCGCTGGACGCCCAGCTGGCGCGCGAGGCCGCCGCTGCGGGGCTGGCGGGCCTGGAGTTCTTCCGCGGCGTGCCTGGTTCGGTGGGCGGCGCCCTCGTCATGAACGCTGGCTGCTACGGCGCGGAGACCGCGGACGTCCTGGTCGAGGCGAGGGCGGTGACGCGCAGCGGCCAGGCCATCGTCATCCCGGCCGCCGACATGGGCTTCAGCTATCGTCGCAGCGCCCGGGCGGCGGCCGGCGACCTGATCTTCACCGCCGGCCTGTTCGAGGGCCGCCCCGACGATCCGGCGGCGATCAACGCGCGCATGGACGAGATCACCGCCCGGCGCGAGTCCAGCCAGCCGATCCGCGAGAAGACCGGCGGTTCCACCTTCAAGAACCCCGAGGGCCATTCGGCCTGGAAACTTGTGGACGGCGCCGGATGGCGGGGTCGCCCGTTTGGCGGGGCCATGTTCTCGCCCCAGCACGCCAACTTCCTGATCAACACCGGCGAGGCGACCGCCGCCGACCTTGAGGGGCTTGGCGAGCAGGTGCGCGCCGATGTGGCCGCGCAGACCGGCATACGTCTGGATTGGGAGATCCGCCGGATCGGTCGACCGGATCCCGCCGCGCGAAGGGAGTCTCCCCATGTCGGATCCTGATCTGCGCCCCTTGGCCGGGCGGCATGTCGCCGTCCTGCTGGGTGGGCTCTCCACCGAGCGGGAGGTGAGCCTTGTGTCAGGGAGCGCCTGCGCCGATGCGCTCGAACGGCTGGGCGCAAAGGTCAGCCGCATCGACGCCGGCCGCGACCTGGCGCAGGTTCTCTCCCGGCTGAAGCCCGACGTCTGCTTCAACGCCTTGCACGGCGTCTGGGGCGAGGACGGCTGCGTCCAGGGGGTGCTGGAGACTCTCGGACTTCCCTACACCCATTCCGGCGTCCTGGCCTCGGCGCTGGCCATGGACAAGACCCGGGCCAAGGCCGTGCTGGCGGCGGCCGGCGTCACCGTGCCCGGAGGCGGTCTGTATGACCGGCATGAAGCCGCCGCGGGCCATGTCCTGCCGCTGCCCTACGTGATCAAACCCAACGCCGAGGGCTCCTCGGTCGGCGTCTTCATCGTCGAGGCCGGCGCCAATTCGCCCCCAGAGGCGATCGCGTCCGAGACGTGGACGCTGGGCGATCAGGTCCTGGTGGAGCCCTACATCCCCGGCCTGGAGCTGGCGGTCGGTGTGATGGATGGCCGCGCCATGATGGTCACGGAGATCGTCCCGGCGACCGGGTTCTACGACTACGCGGCGAAGTATGCGGAAGGCGGCTCGGTTCATCTCCTGCCGGCCCGGATTCCCGATGCCGCCACCGAACGCGCCCTGCGCATGGCCGAGGCGGCCCACGCCGCCCTTGGCTGTGACGGGGTGACCCGTTCGGATCTTCGTTATGACGACATTAACGACATTCTGGTTCTTCTGGAGGTGAACACGCAGCCTGGCATGACGCCGACCTCGCTCGTCCCCGAGCAGGCCGCCGCGATGGGTGTGACGTTCGACCAACTGGTGCTCTGGATTACGGAGGACGCCCATGCCCGCGGCCGTGCGGGAAGGATCGTCAGCTAGAACGACCGGACGGAAGGCGGCGGCAGCCGCCCGGCCGCGTTCGGCTGGACCGGAGCCTGCTGGCATGCGACCGGTCGCGATCCTGTTGGTGGCCTTCGGCGTCCTGGCGATGTCCCTGGCCGCGATTTTCCTGACCGGCGAGCGAGGAGCCCGGCTGGCGTCGTCGGCGGAAGCCGCGCTCGGTTCGCGCCTGTCCGGCGCCGGTTTCCGGCTTGCCGCGGTGCATGTGAAGGGCGCTTCGCCGCTGGCGACGGCCGATATTCTGAGGGCCGCCGGTCTATACAAGGACCAGCCCCTGGCCACCCTGGACCTGAACGAAGTTCGGCGGCGGATCGAATCCGTCGGCTGGGTGCGGCGCGTCCGGGTGGTCCGCCTTCTCCCGGACACCCTCCTCATCCAGGTGGAGGAGAGGCGGCAGCTGGCGGTCTGGCAGATCGATGGCCGGCGTCAGGTGATCGATGTCCGGGGCGCGCCCATCCCGGAAGCGGATCCGGCGCAGTTCACAAATCTGCCGCTTGTCGTCGGACCCGGGGCGAACATCGGTTCCGCGGATCTTCTTTTCGAGCTGAGCCGTCGACCTGCAATCCTGGCGCAGGTCGAGGCCCTCGTCCGGGTGGACCGCAGACGGTGGGATCTGAGGCTGAGGTCCGGGGGCGTGATCCAGCTTCCGGCGGAGGGCGTATCGGCTGCGCTCGTGCGGCTGGATGAGCTGGACCGTCAATCCGGCCTCATGCGGATAGGTTTTGAACGGCTGGACCTTCGGGACCCGGCCGTTGTGGCGGTTCGACCGCGTCCGGGTGCGTTGCATCCGGCGTCCGGAGCCGAAGCTCCGGAAACTGCGGCCCGAGAATGATGGAGGCGCCCTATGGCGATGCTTGAGGCGAGTCGGGAGTCCCGGGACGGTTTGAAGGTGGGCCAGGGGCGGCCCCAGCTCACCGCAGCCGTCGACCTGGGCGCCAGCAAGGTCGCCTGCTTCATCATGAAGCCGGACGGCATCCGGCGCGTTGACCGGACTCTCACAGCCTCAGGGGTCGCACATGTTCAGTCGCGCGGGGTTCGAAATGGCGCGGTGATCAACATCGAGGAGGCTTCCGAGGCTCTGGCCCAGGCGGTCGAGCGGGCCGAGAGCATGGCCGAGGTCAGGGCCCAGGGCGTAACGGTGACCACTTCGGGCGGACAGGTCTCAGGGCGTCGGATCGCCGGTCGCGTCTCCCTGGGCGCCCGACCGATCTCGGATGACGATCTCGCCCGCGCCATTCGATCGGCCATGAGTCAGCTGAAGCTTCAGGAGCGTCGGGCGATACACATCCTGCCGGTGTCGTGGACGGTTGACTCCCAGGCGGGCATCCGCGATCCGCGCCAGATGTTCGGTCGCGCCCTCGGCGTAGAGCTCCTGGTCGTCACCATCTCGGAGGCCGTCTACCGTGTGCTCGCCACCTGTGTGGAGCGGGCCCACCTGTCCTTTGAAGGCGTCGCCGCAGCGCCCTTCGTCTCGGCCCTCGCCGCCCTCGAAGAGGACGAGATGGACCTCGGGGCGGTTTGCATCGACATGGGCGGAGGCTCGACCTCCGCCGCCGTATTCTCGGGTGGAAGCCTGGTGCACGTGGAGACGGTGCCTGTCGGCGGCCAGCACGTGACCTCCGACATTGCGCGCGGCCTCTCGACCTCCTGGGCCGGCGCCGAGCGGATCAAGACTCTCCACGGCTCGGCCATCGCCTCCGCCAATGAAGACAAGGAAATGATCGAGGCGCCGCCGCGCGGCGACGACCCCGGGGCGGGTCCGGTCATCGCCCCTCGCTCCCTGCTCAAGGGCATCATTGCGCCCCGGGTCGAGGAGACGATGGAGCTGCTCCGCGACCGGCTTCGGGCGTCTGGGGCGCCAGTGGAGCCCGGGGCCGGCCTGATCCTGACCGGCGGCGCCAGCCAGCTGGCGGGCGTGCGCGAAGTCGCCCTTCGGGTTTTCGATCGACCGGTGCGCCTGGGGCGTCCGCGCCGGGTGCCGCACCTGGCGGACGCCGCCTCGGGCCCGGCCTTCTGCGCCGCCGCGGGGGTCCTGCAGAGGGCCGCCTTCGGTCCGCGGGAAGCCGTACCGGCCCGCGCTCTCGTCAATTTCGGCGTGCGTCGCGAACCGCCTGACGCCCGGACGAACCCGGTCATCCGGGCGGCGGTCTGGTTGAGGGACAATCTCTGAACCTGCCTTGTCCTTGCGGACGTCGTCGGCATCCGCCGAGTCGTGATCAGTTGCGATATCGCAGGCGCCCAGCCCTGAAGGGCGGAAACGGCCCGATTCGATCGATTTTGTGCACAGAGAAGCCGGTCCGCGCCTCGACGGACCGCCGACTCGGGCTAAGCCATTAACCCCAGATTAAGGGCGCCGGGGTGATCATTAACCCTGTCGCAGGACCGGTTCGCCTGGGCGTTGTTCCTTGGGGCCGGCTCGTTGACGACGTGTTGGCTGAGGACGCGAGGGGTCTCATGGCAATTGCACTTTCCGCACCGCGCGCGACTGAACTCAAGCCGAGGATCGTCGTTTTCGGCGTGGGAGGAGCCGGCGGAAACGCCGTCAACAACATGATCGACGCCGGCCTCGAGGGCGTCGAGTTCGTGGTCGCCAACACCGATGCGCAGCAACTGGCCTTCGCCAAGACCGATCGACGCATCCAGCTGGGAGCCACCGTCACCCAGGGCCTGGGCGCCGGCGCCCACCCCGAAGTCGGCATGAGCGCCGCCGAGGAGTCCATTCCGGAGATCGGCGAGCACCTCGATGGCGCTCACATGATCTTCATCACCGCCGGCATGGGGGGCGGGACGGGAACCGGCGCCGCCCCCATCATCGCAAAGGCGGCCCGCGAGCGCGGCGTACTGACGGTGGGCGTGGTCACCAAGCCCTTCCACTTCGAGGGCCGGCACCGCATGCGTCTTGCCGACAGCGGCATTTCCGAGCTTCAGCGGTATGTCGACACCCTGATCGTCATTCCCAATCAGAACCTGTTCCGTGTCGCCAATGAGCGGACAACCTTCGCCGAAGCCTTCGGCATGGCCGACCAGGTTCTGCATTCCGGCGTGAGATCGATCACGGACCTCATGGTCCTGCCGGGCCTTATCAATCTGGACTTCGCCGATGTTCGCACCGTCATGACGGAGATGGGCAAGGCGATGATGGGCACCGGTGAGGCGGAAGGTGAGGACCGCGCCCTCATGGCCGCGAACAACGCCATCCAGAATCCGCTCCTGGATGAGGTGTCCCTCCGTGGCGCCAAGGCGGTGCTGGTGAATGTGACCGGTGGTCTCGACATGACCCTGCTCGAGGTCGATGAGGCGGCGAACGCGATCTCTGAACAGGTGGATCCCGAGGGCAACATCATCTTCGGCGCCGCCTTCGACCCCAGCCTGGCCGGAAAGATCCGCGTTTCCGTGGTGGCGACAGGCATGGATGGCGCCTCGATGACCGCGATCGAGCCCCGAACGTTGCGCCCCGCCACCGCGCCCGCGCCTGTGCGGCAGGCAGATCCCCAGGGCCCGGCGGCGGCGGAATCTGTCAGGCCTCATGAGGTTCCCTCTGAATCTTCAGCCGCTCCGGTCGCCGAGCCTATCCCGGTCGCGGCGTCGGTCACCGAGCCGCCTGTTTTCGACGATCGCCCGAGCGTTGCCGCCGAGTTCCTTGCCGCGGAGCAGGGCGACCTGCTGACACCGGCCTCCGGACCCCTTGACCCGGTCGCCTCTCGCTTCGAGACCGTCGGGCTCGGCGGCGCGCCCGAGATCAAGAAGATTGTCGATCCCAGCGTCGCCGGGGAGGAAGATCTGGACAACATCTTCCCGAATCCGATCGCCTCCACGCAGCCGGTGCCGAAACCGGCGGGATTCCGCCTCTGGGGACAGAAGCGTCCCGCCCGGTTCGATGCGCCGGCCGCTCCTGCGTCTCCGAGGGCCGGAGGGGCCGCGCCGGCCGAGGCCCCCGCGGAGGCTCCTGCCGCGGATGCGGAAAACCTCGACATTCCCGCATTCCTGAGGCGGCTCGCAAACTGATCGGGTTTTCCGGGCGCCGTGCGGCATCCGGTCTGTCGTCTCCGTCCGGGGGCTTGTCCGGGAAATCCGGCGGAAATCCAGAGCCTTGACGCCGGAAACATTACGAAACCTAAGGTGTTTTGCGGCGCCGCAGCAAAGCGCTTAAGCCCGGCTCGGCGGAGTCTGCCTCCGTTCGTTGCGTTCCGGAGGTTCAGGTCTTGGCCGATTTTGCGTTCCAGCACACAGTCCGCGGGCCCGTCAGTTTCGAAGGCATCGGGGTGCATACCGGTGAGACGGCGCGGCTTGTTCTGAAACCCGCTCCGGCGGACCTCGGAGTGGTGTTTGTGCGCACGGATGTCCGGGACAGGGATAACCGCATTCCCGTGAGTGGCGAGGCCGTCTGCAAGACGCAGCTGGGAACGGTGATCACCAATTCCGTCGGCGTGACGGTTTCGACCATCGAACACCTGATGGCCGCCCTGGTCATGAGCGGCGTCGACAATGTGGTGGTCGAGATCGACGGTCCTGAAACGCCGATTATGGACGGCTCCTCCGTCGACTTCATTCGCGATCTCGACCGCGCCGGTCTTCGCCCTCAGGGGTCGCCCAGGCGCTTCATTGAAATCATCGATGTCATTGAGGTCGCCGAGGGCGACAAGCGCGCCACCCTGAGGCCTGCGGAGGGCTTTGAGGTCGCTTTCGAGATCGCCTTCGAGTCCCGCGCTATC
>JBJTFE010000166.1:0-26579 GCA_046093265.1 Phenylobacterium sp.
CACCTGGTGTTCGGCATCATGTGGATCGGGCTGCTGTACTATTTCAACTTCGTCCAGCTGCGGAAAATGCCGGAAATCCCGGCCGAGCTGAAGCCGGCCGTTTCCAAGTACATCGCCCCTGAGGCGCTGTTCTGGTTCCGCTGGGCCGCTCTGCTCACCTGGGTGGCCGGCGTTCTCCTGGCCTACAACCGCGGCTACCTCATCGATGCGGCTGCCCTGGGCCTGACCAGCGGAAATCCGCAGCACAGCTTCATCGGCCTGGGCATGTGGCTCGCGACGGTCATGTTCTTCAACGTCTGGGTCTTCATCTGGCCGAACCAAAAGATCGCTCTGGGCATCGTCGAGGCCGACGCCGACGCCAAGGCCAAGGCGGCGAAGACGGCCATGCTGTTCTCGCGCCTGAACACCTTCCTTTCCATCCCCATGCTCGCCACGATGGGCATGAACCAGACCATCTTCGGCTGATCCCCGGATTCCGGTCGAGGAGGCGGGCCCGCAGTCCCTGCGGGCCCGTTTTCGTGAGAGGCCAGCTTGTTCAACGACCCTTCTCCCGAGACCGATCCTTCGCTCCCGGACGATATCGATGCGGGGCTGTCCCGTACCGATCCGGACCGCTGGCTCTCGAGCCGTTTTGCGCCCGGCCCCGCAGTTCGGCGCGCCCTTGTCGCCATCTACGCCTTTGACAATGAACTCGGTCGGGCGCCGAGGGCCGCCTCCAACCCCCTGGTGGCGGAGATGCGCCTGGTCTGGTGGCGGGAGGTGCTGGAGGAGATTGCCTCGGGACAAGCCGTCCGGCGACATCCCGTGGCCCTGGCTCTGGCCGACGCCGTCCGCACCCACGGGCTCGACCGGGGGGGCCTGGAGGGGCTTGTGGACGCCCGCCTGCGCGAACTGGACCCTAGGCCGATGGTCCTGGAAGAAGCCCTGCAATGGGCCGAGGGCACCGGCGGAGCCTGCGCTCAGCTGGCGTCGGCCGTCCTTGATCCGGCCTGCGACCCGGCTGCAGCCAGGGCCGGCGGCGCCGCCTGGTCGATCGGTCGCCTGATTCTCACTGCGGGACTGTCCCCCGACGCCGCTCGGGGGGCCCTGGATTCGAGGCTCCTGGCCGCCCGCAGCGTCACGCCGGCGGCCTTCCCCGCGGTCGCCCACGCCGCCCTGGCGAGAGCCCGGGCGAGGGGGCGGCGTCCCTCACCCCTCGGCGACCGCCTTCGCCTGATGGGGGCGGTGCTGACCGGGCGCGTCTGAGGCCCACCGCGCTAGGTCCGCCAGGGCCCTTTCACCCATAGCCAGCTTCCGACCTCGGGTACGGACCTTGGCGCCCAGCCGGCGCCCATCGGCGTCCCGCTTCGGCGCCTCGACGGGCGGCATCAGGCCGTAGTTGATGTTCATCGGCTGGAAGGAACCGCGTCCCCCGTCGATGTGGCCTCCGGTGATGTGATTGACCAGGGAGCCAAGGGCCGTTGTTCCCGGAGGCGCCTCCAGCGGACGGCCCAGGCGCTCGGCGGCGGCGAGGCGGCCGGCAAGCAGGCCCATGGCGGCGCTTTCGACATAGCCTTCGACGCCCGTCACCTGCCCGGCGAAGCGCAGCCTCGGCTGGGCCTTGAGGCGCAGGCTCCGGTCCAGCAGCTTCGGGCTGTTGAGAAAGGTGTTCCTGTGCAGGCCCCCGAGACGGGCGAAGACCGCCTTCTCAAGGCCCGGAATCATCCGGAAGATCTCGGTCTGCGCGCCATGCTTCAGCTTGGTCTGGAACCCGACCATGTTCCACAGCGTCCCAAGGGCGTTGTCCTGCCGCAGCTGGACGATCGCCCAGGCTTTCTCGTCCGGACGGTGGGCGTTGGTCAGACCGACCGGCTTCATCGGGCCATGGCGCAGGGTTTCGCGCCCGCGCTCAGCCATCACCTCGATGGGCAGGCACCCATCGAAGTAGGGAACGTTCTCCCATTCCCGGAACTCGGACTTCGGCCCGGCCAGGAGGGCGTCGATGAACGCCTCGTACTGGTCCCTGTCCATGGGGCAGTTGATGTAGGCCTGGGTGTCGCCCCCTGGACCGGCCTTGTCGTAGCGCGACTGGCGCCAGGCGATGTCCATGTCGATGGTCTCAAGGGTGACGATCGGGGCGATGGCGTCGAAGAACGACAGTTCGTCCTCCCCGGTGAGCCCCTGGATGGCCTGGGCCAGGGCGGGAGAGGTGAGGGGGCCCGTGGCGATGATTACACTGTCCCAGTCCGCCGGCGGCAGGCCGTCGACCTCGCCCCGGGCGATCGTCACCAGGGGGTGGGCGGTCAGGCGCGCGGTCACCTCGGCGGAGAAACCGTCCCGGTCGACCGCCAGGGCTCCGCCGGCGGGGACCTGATGAGCGTCGCCGCAGGACATGATCAGCGAGTCCAGGTTCCGCATCTCGGCGTGCAGCAGGCCCACGGCGTTCGAAGTCCAGTCGTCCGCCCGGAAGGAGTTGGAGCACACGAGCTCGGCAAGACCGTCGGTATGGTGGGCGTCCGTCCGGCGAAGCGGACGCATCTCGTGGAGGACGACGGGAACCCCGGCTCTGGCGATCTGCCAGGCGGCCTCAGATCCGGCGAGACCGCCGCCGATGACATGGATGGGTGCAGGTGACATGCGTGGCTAACTAGCAACGATCCCGCCGGATCGCGAGCCGAACCTCAGGCGCCCTTGCACTGGTCGCTGATGGATAGCCAAATGGGATTTGGGAGGGGCCGATTCACGAGCCTCGGGGCCACGATTCAGGTGCGCGACATGACGGTGTTTTCCGCGGTGGATGCGGCTTTCGAAGGCTTCCGGCTCACCTGGGAAAAGCCCAAGACCCTCCTGATCTGGACGGCCTTCTTCCTGATTGTGAACCTGCTGACGCCGCTGGTCCTGTTCGGCCTGGGTCTGAACACTCAGATCGCCGCGCTGGAAGAGGTGATGCGCAATCCCTCTCAAGACCCGGCCGTAGCTTTCCAGAGCATGGCGGCGCTCGCGCCACTCTACGCCATCCTTCTGCCGGCAGGGCTCGTGGTCCAGGCGATGATCGCTGCGGCGGTTTTCCGGCTGGTTCTCGACCCGGAGGACTCCCAGAAGCATCCGGTTCAGTTCGGCGCCGAAGAGGCGCGCCTTATCGTCCTTGCACTCGCCTATACTCTGCTCTTCCTGTTAGCGGTGGTCGCCGCGTCGCTGGCGGGCGGGATTATCGCCGCCATCGCGGGGGCTGTTGGGGCGGGACCCTTTGTCGGCATTCTCATCAGCTTTGCGCTCATGGCGGTGCTGGTCTACGCCGCCGTCCGCATGTCCCTGGGGCCGGTGATCACCTTCTCCGAGGGCCGGATTGCGGTGTTCGACTCCTGGACTGTGACGCGGGGCCTCTCACTGCCGATCCTTTGGACCTACATCCTGGCGGTCATCGCCGTCTTGATCGTCTATCTTCTGTCGCTTGTCCTCGCCGCCGCCCTCGCGACACTGCTGTCAGGTGGGGATCTCGGGGCGCTCGGAAGGGTCACCAACCCAGACATGACCTCCCTGGAGGCTTTCTTTTCTCCCGGTCAGGTCCTGATGATCCTGTTCGGTTCCTTCGTGACCGCTGTGTTTAACGCCGTCATGTCGGCGCCCGCCGCGGTGATCTACCGGGAGATCAGGGCCCGGAAGCCCCTGGCCTGAGATCAGGCCCCGGCGCTGGGCCGGGCGGCGAGCCGCTGGCGCCAGGCGTCGAGGGCCTTGAGCTCCGGGTCACAGGGCAGGCCGATCCAGTCGGCGAAGTCCAACGTCGTCTGCAGGCAGATGTCGGCCATGGTCAGGGTGTCGAGCGCAAGGAACTCCCGACCCTGCAGGGCGCGGTCGAAAAAGCGCTGCGCCCCGGCCCAGGTCTCGCGGTTCGACTCCCCGAAGTCCTTGTACTGGGTCAGGAGCGCCGCCGTCCGAGGGTGGGCGTGACGCCAGAAGTTGCCCACCGGCATCATGGCCACAAACTCCACCCTCCGGATCCACTGGTCGACGATGGCCTTCTCGACGGCTGTCGCGCCGAACATCGGCGGGTCGGGCTGGATCTCGTCGAAGTATCGGCAGATCGCGACCGTCTCGGAGATGCAGGTCCTGTCGTCCAGCTCAAGCGTCGGCAGCTGGCCAAGCGGATTGCGGGCCCGAAACTCCCCGGACTTGTGCTCGCGCTTCATCATGTCGACCCGCGTCTCGGGCAGGTCGATGCCCTTCTCCGCCAGAAAGATGCGCACGCGGCGCGGGTTCGGGGCGGGATTCGGGGCGCCATAGAGCTTCATCGGTCGTCCTTCCTGGGGGGCGGGTGACGGCGTCAGGCCGTGGCCGCCACGCGGCGGTCGCGCCGCCTTTGATCGTGCCGGGCCAGAATGTCCGCCAGATAGCGTCCGGTCCAGCTTTCGGGCTCCGCCGCGACCATTTCAGGGGTGCCTACGGCGACGATCCGTCCGCCGCCGTCCCCACCCTCGGGACCGAAGTCGAGGATCCAGTCCGCTGTCTTCACCACGTCCAGGTTGTGCTCGATCACCACCACCGTGTTCCCGGCGTCGGCGAGTTCGTGCAGGACCTCCAGCAGCTTGCGCACGTCTTCGAAGTGCAGGCCGGTCGTGGGCTCATCGAGAATGTAGAGGGTCTTGCCCGTCGCCCTTCGGGACAGCTCCTTGGACAGTTTGACCCTTTGGGCCTCACCGCCCGACAGGGTCGTCGCCTGCTGGCCGACCTTCACATAACCCAGACCCACGCGTTTCAGCGTGGCCATCTTCTCCCGCACCGCGGGCACGGCCTTGAAGAAGTCGTGGGCCTCGTCGACCGTCATGTCCAGGACGTCGGAGATGGACTTGCCCTTGAAGAGGATCTCCAGCGTCTCTCGGTTGTACCGGCGGCCCTGGCAGACGTCGCAGGTGACGTAGACGTCCGGCAGGAAGTGCATCTCGATCTTGATCAGCCCATCGCCCTGGCAGGCCTCGCAGCGCCCGCCCTTGACGTTGAAGCTGAAGCGGCCAGGCCCGTAGCCCCGGGCCTTGGCCTCAGGCAGGCCTGCGAACCAGTCGCGGATTGGCTGGAAGGCGCCCGTGTAGGTGGCGGGGTTCGACCTCGGCGTCCGGCCGATGGGCGACTGGTCGATGTCGATAACCTTGTCGAAGTTCTGCAGGCCTTCAATGCGATCATGCGGGGCCGGCGCATCTGCGGCGTTGTGCAGGCGGCGGGCGGCGGCCTTGTAGAGGGTCTCGATGGTGAAGGTCGACTTGCCGCCCCCGGAGACGCCGGTGATGCAGGTCAGGGTCCCGACCGGGATCTCGGCCGTCACCGATTTCAGGTTGTTCCCCGTCGCCCCGCACACCCTGAGGACCTTCGCGCCCTTCACGGGCCGCCTCTGGTCGGGCAGGGGGATCTCGGCGCCGCCGCACAGGTAACGTCCGGTAAGGCTGTCAGGATCGGCCATGATCTCGCCCGGCCGACCCTGGCTGATCACCCGCCCACCGTTGACCCCGGCGCCGGGGCCCATGTCGATGACATGGTCGGCGGTCAGGATCGCCTCCTCGTCGTGCTCGACGACAAGGACCGAGTTGCCGAGGTCCCGCAGGCCGCGCAGGCTGTCCAGGAGGCGGGTGTTGTCCCTCTGGTGCAGGCCGATAGACGGCTCATCGAGAACATAGAGCACGCCCGTCAGGCCCGAGCCGATCTGGCTGGCCAGGCGGATGCGCTGGCTCTCGCCGCCCGACAGCGTGCCTGAGGCCCGGGAAAGGTTGAGGTAGTCCAGGCCGACATTCACCAGGAAGCGTAGCCGGTCATTGATTTCCTTCAGGATCCGCCGGGCGATCTCCATCTGCTTGGAGGTCAGCCGCCCCTCCAGACCCGTGAACCATTCCCCCGCCTCGCGAATGGACAGGCGCGAGACCTCGCCGATGTGCCGGGCGTCGATCCGCACCGCCAGGGCCTCGGGCTTCAGACGGTATCCGCTGCACGCCTCACAGGGTGTTTCGGACTGGAACCGGCCCAGTTCTTCGCGGACCCAGGCGGAGTCGGTCTCGCGCCACCGGCGTTCCAGGTTGGGCAGCACGCCCTCGAAGGTCTTGTTGACCTCGTACTTGCGGGCGTTGTCGTCGTAGATGAACTGGATCTTCTCGCCGGCGGAGCCGTGCAGGACCACCTTGCGCGCCGCCTCGGGCAGGTCGGACCAGGGCGCGTCCATCGAAAAGCCGTAGTGGCGGGACAGGGCCTGCAGGGTCTGGGTGTAGAGGGGGGAGGGGCCCTTGGCCCAGGGGGCGATGGCCCCGCCATGCAGGGTCCGGCTCCGGTCCGGAACGACGCGGTCTGCATCGAAGGCCAGCCGCGCCCCGAGGCCGTCGCTGGAGGGGCAGGCGCCGAAGGGGTTGTTAAACGAAAATAGCCGCGGTTCGATCTCGGAGATGGTGAATCCCGAGACCGGGCAGGCGAATTTCTCCGAGAAGATCAGCCGCCGCGGTTCGGTCTCGCCCTCCGGCGCATCGGCCCACTCGGCGACGGCGATGCCGTCGGCCAGTCTCAGGGCGGTCTCCAGGGAGTCGGCGTAGCGGCTTTCAAGCCCGGCGCGTGTGACCAGGCGATCCACCACCACGTCGATGTCGTGCTTGAACTTCTTGTCGAGGGCCGGGGCGTCCTCGATCGGGAAGAACGCGCCGTTGATCTTCAGACGCTGGAAGCCGGCCTTCTGCCACTCGGCGATTTCCTTGCGATACTCGCCCTTCCGACCGCGCACCACCGGGGCCAAGAGGTAAATCCGTTCGCCCTCGGGCAGGGCGGACAGCTTGTCGACCATCTGCGAGACCGTCTGGCTCTCGATGGGCAGGCCGGTGGCGGGAGAATAGGGGGTGCCGACCCGCGCCCACAGGAGACGCATGTAGTCGTGGATCTCGGTCACCGTGCCCACGGTCGACCGCGGGTTCCGGCTGGTGGTCTTCTGCTCGATGGAAATGGCCGGCGAAAGGCCCTCGATCAGGTCGACGTCGGGCTTGCTCATCAGCTCTAGGAACTGGCGGGCGTAGGCGGAAAGGCTCTCGACGTATCGCCTCTGGCCCTCGGCGTAGATGGTGTCGAAGGCCAGCGAACTCTTGCCCGATCCGGAAAGGCCGGTAAGCACCACCAGCTGGCCCCGGGGAATGTCGATGTCGACGTCCCTCAGGTTGTGCTCGCGGGCGCCGCGCACCCGGATGAAGTTCTGGTCGTCGGACATATCGCTAAGGCGGCGACCCGCGTCCGGGCCGGCGGCCTCCCCCTGGCAAGAGGCCCCGGATAACACCGGAACATCAGGCGAACAAGCGGCGGTGAGAGTCGCCCCTGCAACGCCTGTGGATCACCCCTCCCGGACGGCGTAGACCGGCCTGCGCTTCTCCAGGAAGGCCCGCACGCCCTCGCCGAAGTCCCCGTCCTGGGCGCAGAGGATCTGGTTGCGATCCTCCATGGCGATGGCCGCCTCCAGGCCCTGGGCGTCGATGGCGTGGTTGAGCGCCTCCTTGGTCAGGCGCAGGCCCAGCGGCGTGGCGTGCAGCATGTCCGAGGCGAACTCCCGGGCCTCGGCCTCGAGCGCATCGGGCTCGACGATGCGGCTGACCAGTCCCAGCTGATGGGCCCGCTCGGCGCCCATGAAGCGGCCGGTCAGCATGTACTCCGCCGCGACCGAACTGCCGACCATGCGCGGCAGGAAATAGCTGACGCCGATGTCGCAGGCCGACAGGCCGATGCGGATGAAGGCGGCGTTCATCTTCAGGGACGGCGTCGCGATGCGGACGTCCGAAGCGAGGGCGAGGGCGAAGCCGCCGCCGCTGGCCGCGCCGTCGACGCAGGCGATGATCGGCTGGGGGCACCGGCGCATGGCGATGACGATCTCGCTGATCCGCCTCTGACCGGTGAGGCCTGCGCCGACCGAGCGGTCGGCGTTGTCGCCGCTGCGCTCCTTGAGGTCCAGGCCGGCGCAGAAGGCGCGCCCGGCGCCCCGCAGCACCACCACGCGGACGTCGCGCCGCCAGTAGAGGCCGACAAAGAAGTCCCTGAGCTCCTCCACCAGCCGGGGGTTCAGAGCGTTCAGCCGGTCGGGACGGTTCATCGTGGCCCAGGCGACCTCGTTTTCGATGCGAACGTCCAGGTGTTCGTAGGTCATCAGTCCGCCTTTCCGGTCTGGAGGCGGTCCCGGACGGCTTCGGCCGCCCTCAGGACCCGCAGAGCATTGCCGCCCCAGATCTTGTCGATGTCGGCCTGGCCGTAGCCGGCGGCCAGGAGGCGCCGGGTGATCTCGGGAAAGCCAGTGACGTCCTCCAGCCCCTCGATCCCGCCGCCGCCGTCGAAGTCTCCGGACACGCCGACATGGTCGGGTCCGACCAGGGCGAGGGCGTGCAGCATGTGCTTCATGAAGTCATCCATGTTCGCCCGGGGAACCGGCCAGCGGGCGTCAATCGGCCTCCGACCTTCGGCAAAGGCCCGTCTTTGGGCCGGCGTCATCTCCCGACCCGAGATCCCCAGGGACTTTGCGAGTTCCGCAAGGGCCGCCTCCCTCTCCGGGATCCTCGGCGTCGGGACCATGTAGGCGGAGAAGGCGTTGATCTGGATCACTCCGCCCTTCGCGGCCAGGGCCTTGAGGCGGGCGTCGTCCACATTTCGGGGGTGGTCGAATATGTCCTTGCATCCTGAGTGGGAGAGGATGATCGGCGCCTCGGACAGGGCGATCATCTGGTCCAGGGCCTGGTCGCTGGCGTGGCTGCCATCAATTACCATGCCCAGCCGGTTCGCCTCGGCCACGAAGCTGCGCCCCGCTGGGGACAGGCCGCCCCAGACCGGGGCCTCGGTCGATGAGTCCGCAAGGTCGCTGTTGCGGAAGTGGACTGGGCCGATCATCCGAACGCCAAGGTCATGGAAGGTCTTCATCAGGGTCAGGTCGCCGGCCACCGGTGACCCGTTCTCCATGCTCATGAAGACGAAGCGCTTCTTCTCAGCCAGGATCCTTGCGGCGTCGTCGGCTGTCAGGGCGAGGGCGAAGTGCTGGCTGTGCCGTGCGACCATCTCGCGGATTTCCGAGGCCCTGAAGACTGCATGGTCCCGCGCCGCTGCATTGCCCGCAGGGCCCCGCGGCCCCTGAGGCGTGAAGATCACGAAGAAGCCCCCATCGACACCGCCCTCGATCATCCTTGGAAGGTCCACCTGGCTGTCGTCCAGTTCGGTGTCGTGGCGTTTCAGAATGCTCCAGCCCGGGCGTCCGAAGTTCGCCGGCGTGTCGAAGTGGGTGTCCAGGACGATCGCCGCCTCATGGACCTTGCGGAAATCCACGGGCCCGGCCTGGGCGGAACACGGCAGGACGAGGCCGGACGCGAGGATCAGGACGACAGCTGATCTGCGGGCGAACGAGAGGGGTGCGGACGTGTTCATGACGCTGCAGCCTGCCCGCTGTAGCCACTGCGATGCAAGTCCCCAGTGGGGTTCGGGCGAACTCTCAGGCCTGCTGGTTCAGGGTGATTGAGGTGGCCACACTCATGGATTGAGCCTTTGCACCAGGGCCGTAGGCGACCCCCGAAGATCGCTGAGAGGCGACCTCGTTAGCGATCGCCTGCACAAGACCCTCTGTAACCGCCTTCGCGGCTTCCAGCGCCCGGCCCTGTCGGGCGAGAACGGCGTCGAAGGCCTCCGTCGCCCGGATCAGCCGGGTTCTGTCCTCAAGCGACGCCGGGCTTATCAGGTCTGGGTTGTTGCGAATTCTGGCGGACTCATGCCGGTAGACGTTGGCGAGCCGGGATGTCTCCTCCACCAGCGGTGCGGCGTCCTGAGGGCGGCGGGCCTCGAAGGCCTGGGCCTCTGCGGCGATCAGTTCGGTCAGCCTCTCAGTGAGAAGGATAAGCTGGTTGACCCGTTCCGTGGGACTTTCTGCTGTCAAGGCCATGGACGTTTCTCCTAGCTGAGCCCCTGAAGTCTGAGCATTTCCGCCTGAACGGGACCGGACAGCCCGATCCCGCCTGACCGCGTGATCTGCTTCGCCATGGCGTCACTGAGGAAGGACCGGAAGGCGGTCTCGGCGGAGCCGCCCGAAAGAGGTCCCTCGGCGTCCAGATCGGTGAACATCTGCCCGATCATGACCGACAGGAACGAGCTCTCGAAGTCCTGGGCGGTCTCTGCAATCCGGCGGCGACGCACGTCTTCCGACGCGGGAAAGAGGGCGGATGTCGCAGGGCTCGCGGAAATGGGGCTGGTCATCACATTACCTCGATATCGGCCTGGAGGGCGCCGGCCGCCTTGATGGCCTGAAGGATGGAAATCATGTCGCGGGGCGTAACCCCAAGAGTGTTCAGTCCGGCGACAAGCGTGGACAGGGAAGCGCCGCTCTTCAGAGTGATGAGCTGCTTGCCCTTCTCCTCGTCCACGCTCACGGCCGACTGCGGCGTCACGACGGTCTGCCCACCTGCAAGTGCGTTCGGCTGGCTGACAATGGGGTTTTCCTGAACGCGGATGGTCAGATTGCCCTGAGCAATCGCCACCGTCGAGATGCGCACGTTGTCGCCCATGACAATCACGCCTGCGACCTCGTCGATCACCACCTTGGCCGGTTCATCCGTATCTACGGACAGATTTTCGATCCGCGAGATCATCGCGACCATGTTGACGCCAACCGGGGGTCTCATCGTCACGACCGACGGGTTCTCAACGACGGTGGAGCCCGGGAAGACGCCGTTGACCGCCTCAGCGACGCGGCGCGCAGTTGTGAAATCCGGATTGCGAAGGGTCATGCGCATCTGAGGCATCGAGGCGAGCTGAAAGCCCAGTTCCCGCTCCACGATCGCGCCGCCAGCGATTCGTCCCGCCGTGGGAACACCCTTGGTGATCGAGCTGCCGGAAGCGCCGCCGGCGGACACAGACCCGGTCTGCACGGTTCCCTGAGCGACGGCATAGGCCTCGCCGTTCGCGCCCATGAGGGGGGTCACAAGCAGGGTCCCACCCAGAAGACTCTTGGCGTCACCCATCGCCGAGACGGAGGCGTCGATCGGCGATCCGGTGCTCGCAAACGGCGGCAGTCGGGCGGTGACCATCACCGCCGCCACATTCTTGGTGTTCAGGTTCGTCTCCCGGATATTGACGCCCAGCCGTTCGAGCATGGCCTCAAGGCTCTGCCGGGTGAAAGGCGCGTTCCGAAGGGAGTCGCCCGTGCCGTTCAGCCCGACCACCAGGCCATAACCCACCAGCATGTTCTCCCGGACGCCCTCGAACTCGACTATGTCCTTGATCCGAGACCGGGCATGCGCGTCGGTCACCGGTACGGCAAGAAGCAGAGCAACGGACAGGATCAGGCGGACTGTATGGCGGCTTCGGAACATGGACGCCTTCCGGAGGTTGTTGACGAAAGAACATCTGCCAGTCCCGTGCCAGTTCCCGCAGACGAAAAAGCCCTTAAGAGTCAGAAGGTCACGTCAAATCAGGAATGGTGCAGGCGGCGCCCAGTGCAGAAATTGCCCGGCATTAACCATACTTGCCGCCAACAGGCTGTAGAATGATCTCATGAAGGTGACAGGCCCTTCCGGCGTCTCCGCCGGTCCTTCTTCCGCAAAGCGCAGCGGCGCCGCAGGCGAGGCTTTCGCCGTGCCCGCCGCCGCAGGGTCGGCGAGGTCGGCCCCGGCGGCGCCGACGGCGGGCGTAAGCGGCGTGATCGGTGTGGAGGCTCTGCTCGCCCTGCAGGACGTTGGCGGCCCGCTAGAGGGGCGCAGGCGTTCGATCCGGCGCGCCGGTCGCCTCCTGGATGTTCTGGACAACATCAAGGTGGCCCTGATTGAGGGCGTACTGTCGCCGGATCAGCTTTGCGTCTTGAACCAGATTGTCTCCGAACGGAGGGAGGCCACCGGCGACCCCGGGCTTGATGGTCTGCTCGACGAGATCGATACCCGCGCGGCAGTCGAACTGGCGAAAATGGAGGCCCGGGGCCTGATCCCTTGAAACCTGATTGTTGGACGTTGCGCCCGCAATCGGGTTTGCTATAAGCCGGCGCACGTGAAGGGCTCAACGCTCCGGGGGGATAAGATTCACATGCCCGAGGTCGACGTCTTGGCCGCCGAGCCTGGGTACCGCCCGTCCGACGACGAGCCCTTCATGAATGAGCGGCAGCTGGAGTACTTCCGGCGAAGATTGTTCGTCTGGAAGGAGGAAATCCTCCGGGAGTCTCGCGAGACCCTCGCCCACCTGCAGGCGGAGACTGAGAATCATCCCGATCTGGCGGACCGCGCCACCTCGGAGACGGACCGGGCGCTGGAGCTTCGGACCCGCGACCGTCAGCGCAAGCTGATTTCCAAGATCGATGAGGCGCTTCGCCGCATTGACGATGGTTCCTACGGTTACTGCGAGGAGACCGGCGAGCCGATAGGACTGGCGCGTCTCGACGCCCGGCCGATCGCGACGCTCAGCCTGGAAGCCCAGGAGCGGCATGAGCGCCGTGAACGGGTTCACCGTGACGACTGACGCCTCGGCGCCGCCGAAGGTCGATCCGTTCCACGCCATCGCGTTGAGTGTTCTTGCCCGTCGGCTCGAAGCCGAGGGCGCGCATATCCTTCACATGGAGTTCGGTCAGCCCTCGACGGGGGCTCCTGCGGCGGCCATCGCCGCCGCCCATGAGGCCCTGGACTCCGACCCCGGAAGTTACTGGGAGAGTCAGCCCCTCAAGGCGCGCCTTAGCCGCCACTACAGAGACACCTATGGCGTGGATCTGCCCGCCACCCGCCTGCTCCTGACGTGCGGCGCATCACCGGCGCTGGTTCTGGCCCTGACCGCCCGTTTCGCCGCCGGCGACCGAATCGCCCTGGCGCGCCCGGGATACGTTGCCTATCGGAATACGCTCCGGGCCCTCCACCTGGAGCCTGTCGAAATCCCGTGCGGACCTGAGGTCGGGTACCAGATTTCCGCCCGCGCCCTCGCCAATGTGGAGGGGCCGCTCGCCGGGGTCATCATCGCCAGTCCGGCAAACCCTACGGGGACCGTCCTTTCAGCCTCTGAGCTTGAGGCGATCGTGCGGGTCTGCGAAGCCCGCAGTCTCGGCCTGATTTCCGACGAGATCTATCACGGCCTCACCTATGGCGACCGCGCGCGTTCGGTGCTGGAGTTCACCGACCAGGCCTTTGTCGTGAACAGTTTCTCCAAATACTTCAGCATGGTGGGCTGGCGCCTCGGCTGGCTCGCGGCGCCGGCCACGCATCTCGACCGCGCCCGCGCGCTTATCGGGAACCTCTTCCTGACCCCTCCGTCCCTCAGCCAGCATGCTGCGCTTGCGGCGCTCGACAGCCGGGAGGAACTGGAAGCGAACATCGGCGTCTATCGCCGCAACCGGGATCTCCTCCTTGAGGCGCTGCCGCGGCTTGGTCTGGCCAGGATCGCCCCGCCCGATGGCGCATTTTACATATACGCCGACGTGGGACACCTCACCGACGACAGCCTGGCCTTCTGCGAGCGTATCCTTCGCGAGACCGGCGTCGCCTTGGCTCCGGGGGTGGACTTTGATCCGGTCGAGGGCCGGCGGTTCATCCGGATCAGCTTCGCCGTTTCCACCGAACAGGTTCGCGAGGCGATTGACAGGCTTACCCCCTGGTTCGCAGCTCAGGCCCGTTCGGAGATCGCTCCGGCTTGACCTGCGGGCCCGGGACCTGAAACTCTCCTGGACCTAGCCCGGCGGAGGGCGCGGGAGGGCCTGGTCCCATGAACACCTTGTCGATGTTCGTCGCGGACCAGCAGTTGTGGCTGGTCGGCCTTACGCTCTTCGTTCTGATGGTCGCGGCGAGGCTCCTCGCCGAGGGGGTCCGCCGCTGGCGTTCAGCCGCTGCAGGGGCCGGCTTGTCGCAGGCTGGCGAGGGCCTGATCGCCACCAGCGTGGTGGGGCTTCTCTCACTGCTGATCGCCTTCACCTTTTCCCTGGCCCTGGCGCGCCACGAATTGCGCCGCACGCTAGTGGTCGAGGAGGCGAATGCGATCGGCGTCGCCTACATGAGGAGCCAGCTCCTGGACGAGCCCTACCGCACCGAGCTGGGCGGCGTGATCCTTTCCTATGCCCAGGTGCGCAGGGCCACCGGGGAGTTATGGGGACCGGCCCAGCTCGCCGCCCAGGCGCACTCGGAGGCGCTTCAGGTCCCGATATGGCGACGAACGGCTCTTGCGGCCCGCGCCTCCGCCACGCCCGCCCTGGCCAACTTCCTGGTTCAGAGCGTCACCCGGATGATCGAGGTGGAAGGACAGAGAAAAGCCGCCCTCGCGGCCCGGAGTCCGCCTGCCGTCCTCGGGGCGCTCATGGTCTCGGCGATCGGGGTGGCGGGGGTCCTGGGCTATGTGTCCGCCGGCGCCCACGCGCACCGAAGGTGGATCTCGCTGGTGATGTTCGGCCTGGTCACCATCGCCTTCATGCTCATCCTGGATCTGGATCGGCCAGGCGATGGTCTCGTCCAGGTGCCGGAGGACAACATGACCGACATGATCAGGTCGCTTCCATCCTTCACAGTCACAGGCCCGGGCGGCTGATTGGATCCGTCCGGCGACTGGCGGGGCGCGGCCGACGGGGCTAAAGGTCAGGGTATGACCCGGTCCATCGTCATCGCCGCCGTTCAGGCCAACCCGACCGTCGGCGCCATCGCCGCCAACGAGGCGCTGGCGCGCCGGAAGCTGGCCGAGGCCCGCGCCGCCGGTGCGGACCTGGCCGTCTTCCCTGAGCTTTTCATCAACGGCTATCCGCCCGAGGATCTGGCGCTGAAGCCCGCCTTCTGGCGTGCGGGGCGGGAGGCGGTGGAGCGGCTGGCGCTCGAGACGGACGAGTCCTTCGCCGCCCTCGTCGGGGTCATCTGGCCCGCCCCGGAGCCTGGCCGCCGCCCCCGCAACGGCCTGGCCTTCCTTGCTGGCGGCAAGGTGCAGGGCGTGGCCTTCAAGACCGACCTGCCGAACTACGGCGTCTTTGATGAGAAGCGGGTCTTCGAGCCCGGCGAAGGCCCCAGGGTTTTCACCTGGAAAGGGGTTCGCCTGGGAGTCCCGATCTGCGAAGACATCTGGGCATCCGGCGTCTGCGCCGACCTCGCGGCCCAGGGCGCGGAGATCCTCGTCGCTCCGAATGGGTCGCCCTACCGCCGAACAGCCGACCGCGAGCGGATCGAGGTCGCCCGCGCCCGCGTCGCCGAAACCGGACTGCCCCTGGTCTACCTCAACGAGGTCGGCGGGCAGGATGAGCTGGTGTTCGACGGCGCCTCCTTCGCCCTCGATGGCAAGGGCCGGGAGGTGATGCGGCTGCCCATGTTCGAGGAGGCTGTCGGGATCATGCGCTGGACCGAGGGGGTCGAGGGCTGGACCGCGACCGGCGCCCCCCTTGCCAGCTGGATGGACGGTCCCGGCGAGATCTACCACGCCATGGTTGTGGGTCTGCGTGACTATGTGAACAAGTCAGGGTTCCCGGGGGTCCTCCTCGGGCTGTCGGGCGGAGTGGACTCGGCGATCACCGCAGTCGTCGCAGCCGACGCCCTGGGACCTGAAAGGGTGCGCTGCTTCATGCTGCCCTCGCGATACACCAGCCGGGAGAGCCTCGAGGACGCCGAGGACTGCGCCCGCCGGCTGGGCGTGCGTCTGGATGAGATCCCGATTTCGCCCGCGGTCGACGCCTTCGGCAGCATGCTGACTCCGCTGTTCGAGAACCGCCCCCCGGATCTGACCGAGGAGAACATCCAGGCCCGCATCCGGGGCCTGTCCCTCATGGCCCTGTCCAACAAGCTGGGCTCGATGCTGCTGACCACCGGCAACAAGAGCGAGATGGCCGTGGGCTACGCCACCCTCTACGGCGACATGTGCGGCGGCTTCAATGTCCTCAAGGATCTCTACAAGACCGAGGTCTACGAAGTCTGTCGCTGGCGCAACGCCCACGATCCCTTCGGGATCGCGCGGGAACCGATTCCGGAACGCATCCTCACCAAGCCGCCTTCTGCGGAACTGCGTCCCGACCAAAAGGACCAGGACAGCCTGCCGGAGTACGCCGACCTTGACGCCATCCTGCATGGCCTCGTCGAGGAAGAGGCCTCGCTCGACGAGATCGTCGAAAGAGGCTTCCCGCGGGACATGGTCGAGAGGGTCCAGCGCCTGCTCTACAGCTCGGAGTACAAGCGCCGCCAGGCGGCGCCAGGGGTCAAGATCGGGCTACGCGCCTTCGGCCGAGACCGCAGGTATCCCATTGTGAACGGCTTCCGGGATCGGGTCAGCAGGCCGTGACGTCCAGGAGCGCCGCCATCTCGCGCGTACTGGTGTCCGTGTTCGTGACTCTGGCCGCCGCGGGTTGCAGTCCCCAGCCGCCGCCCAGGGATGCGGTCAGCGGGCGTCAGGACGAGGCGGCGTATCTGAGCCCGCCAGCCGTTGATCTTGTGTCCTCGCCTGCAGGGTCGCTTGAACTGACGGGGCGCGCGACGCCCGGGGCGCGGGTGCAGTTGGCGAGACCGGGCGGAGGTGGTCTGTCCACACAGGCCGACCCTGGCGGGAGATGGAGGATCCGTGCGCACTCCAGTGCTGCGCCCCTCATCTTCGGCCTGTCCCAGACGTCACAGGGTCGCACGATACAGGCCGACGGCTACGTCTTCCATTCACCGGTCGTGGGCGGATGGGTTCTTCGGGCGGGGGCCGCATCGCGGCCGCTCGGTGGTGCGCCACCCCAGGCTCTCGTCGTCGATTCCGACCGGAGCGGCGGGACGGTGGTTTCGGGACAGGGCCCGCGAGACACCCTGCTCGTTGCGCAGATCGACGGGCGCAGGGCGGGGGAGGGCGGAACGGGACCCTCGGGAAGATATGAGATTCGTCTCAAGGGGCCCGTCCCGATGGGCGAGAGCCGGCTCCGGATCTTCGGGGCAGGGCTCAATCGTGAGACAGTTCTCAGGCTGTCGCCGCCCAAGGCGCCAGTCGATGGGCCGTTCAGGGTGCTTCCGCAGGCAGCGGGCCTCCGGGTCGACTGGATAACCCCGGGGGGCGGCCTGCAGTCGACCCAGATCCTCTACTGAGGCCCACCCGCATGGCGTTTCACAATCGCGGCGCGCCCGCAATCGAGAGCCTGCCACAGAACACCCGGTTCGAGTTCTGGGCCTCCATAAGTGACCTGTGGAAACTTGTCCTGCGAAGCGGCGCGCCTGGCTTGTCCTGGCGAATTGGCGCCGCGCTGGTCCTCATCATCGTGGGAAAGGCCGCGGGGGTTGCGGCGCCCGTCTTGCTGGGCGAGGCGATCAACCGGCTGTCCGAGCACCGGCCGGACGCCTCGGCGGTTGGCCTGGGAGGCCTTTTCATTTTCCTTGCCCTCGGCTTCGCGGGACTTCGCCTCGTCGCGGCGGTGGCCCCGAACGCACGCGAGGCTATCTTCACGCCGGTTTCCCAGGCGACCATGGCGAGGGCGGCGGAGGAAAGCTTCGCCCATGTCCTGACCCTGTCGCTCGACTACCATCAGGGAAAACAGACCGGCGCCCTGGCCCGGATCATTGACCGGGGATCCCGTTCCACCGACTTCCTGATCCGCAGCGTCGTCTTCAACCTCGGACCCACAGCCCTCGAACTGATCCTGGCCATGGGGGTGATGGCGACGCGCCTTGATTGGCGGTTCGCCGTCGCCACCTTCCTGACCATTGTCCTCTACGCCGTACTGACCTTCCGGATCACCGACTGGCGGCTTTCGCACCGGCGCGAGCTCAATCTGGCGGACGGCAAGGCGGCCGGGCTCTCTGTGGACGCCCTGATGAACTTCGAGACGGTAAAGGCCTTCGGGCAGGAGAGACGCACGGTCTCCGTCTATGCTGCGGCCCTGGCGGATTATGTCCGGGCAGCCGTCCGGGCCAACACCTCCCTGTCCCTCCTGAATGCGATCCAGTCCCTGATCCTGAATGTCGGTCTGGCCATAATGGTGCTGCTGGCCGGGCTGGAGGTGCTGGAGGGGCGCATGCGGGTGGGGGATGTCACCACTGCGGTTCTGCTGGTCATCGGCCTCTACCAACCCCTCAACATGCTGGGCTTCAACTACCGCGAGATCCGCCAGGCCTTCATCGACATGGAGCAGATGGTGGAGATCGGCCGGGTGGCGCCGGACGTCGCCGAACCCGCCCATCCCCGTCCCCTGCCGCCGGCGTCAGGCGTCGGCGCCCGCCTCGCCTTCTCGCAGGTCGCTTTCCGGCATGGAGCCCGGGCCCAGGGGCTGGACGACATCTCCTTCGAGGCGGCGCCGGGAACGACGACGGCCATTGTGGGTCCGTCAGGGGCGGGAAAGACCACGATGGTGCGCCTGGCCCTGCGGCTGGTGGATCCCCAATCCGGCGCGGTGACCCTCGATGGGGTGGACCTTCGGGACCAGGCCCCTGGCGACCCTCGGCCGGCAGTGGCCCTGTTCCCGCAGGATGTAGCCCTGTTCAACGACACCCTGGGCGCAAACATCGCCTTCGGCCGAGCCGACGCCACCGGCGAGGAGATTCTGGCGGCGGCCGAGGCGGCGGAGCTGGGAAGCTTCATCCGCACGGTTTCGGGCGGCCTGTCCGTGAAGGTCGGTGAGCGCGGGCTAAAGCTCTCCGGCGGCGAGCGTCAGCGGGTGGGTATCGCCAGGGCGCTCCTCGCCGATCCCCGCCTCCTTATCCTCGACGAGGCGACCTCAGCCCTCGACGGACCGACAGAGGCGGCGATCCAGGAGACCCTGCGCAGGGTCCGGAGAAATCGGACAACCCTGGTCGTGGCGCACAGGCTTTCGACCATTGTCGACGCTGACCAGATCCTGGTCCTTCGGGACGGGCGGATCGTCGAGCGCGGGGGACATACCGGACTCCTGGCGAGGGACGGCGATTACGCCGCCCTCTGGCGCCGTCAGACCCGCGAAGCCTGACGCTTACTCCGCAGGCGCTGGAGACGGCGCTTCAGGCCCCCCCTGGGGGATTCGCACGCCTTCGTAGGCCCGCTTCCGCGCCTTCAGGCCCACCCTCCGGCGGATCGCGTCAAACACCGTCCCGAAACGCTCCGAAAGCACCTTGGGCATGGCCAGCATGACCGGGGTGACGACCAGGGTCAGCAGGGTGGCGAAGGAGAGCCCCCAGACCACAGCCGCCGAGAGCTGCACCCACTGTCCGGACCCCGGCGCCTGGTACTCCAGCACCAGATTGTGGAAATTCGGGTGGAACTGGAACATCAGCGGCAGCAGGCCGACCACGGTCACAAGCGTCGTCAGCATGACAGGGCGGAATCGCTGAGCCGCCGACCGGACGGCGGCCTCGTGCGCATTGTAGCCCGCCCGACGCAGCTGGTAGAAACTGTCCACCAGGACGATGTTGTGGCCCACCACCACCCCGGCGAGCGCTACGACGCCAGTCCCCAGCATGATCACCGAGATATAGTTGAAGGTGTTGGCGACATTCACCACCACCCCAAGAAGCACGCCGACGGTGGACAACAGCACGGCGAACAGCGTCACGGCCACGCCCCAGAAGCTGTTGAACTGCCACAACAGGATGATCATCATCATGAACAGGGCGGCGAAGATGGCTGTGATGAAGAACAGAACCGCGGCCCGGCCCTCCTCGTCCGCCCCCGTGAACTTCCATTTCACCGATGCGTCCAGAGGCGCTTTCTCCAGCCAGGGGCGGAGATCGGCGATCTTCTGGTTGGCCGCGACCCCGTCAGGCACGTTGGCCTGGATGACCACGAGCCTCTGTCCGTCCCTGCGCTGGATCTGGGTCACCTGCTGCGCAGGCTGGCGGTCAACAAAGTAGCTCGCCGGGACGGGTCCGAAAGGCGTACCGATCTTGAGGGAGTCCAGCGCATCGAGATTTCGCCCGTCAGGTGTGAACCGGACCCGGATGTCCAGTTCATCCTCGGCGTCATCCGGGCGGAAGCGGCCTACCAGTACCCCGGTTGTCGTGTACTGGATCGCCTGTCCGACGGTCAGGACGTCCACGCCGTACCGGCCCGCAGCCTCGCGATCCACGGCCAGGTTCCACTCGATCCCTGGCGAGGTGCGGTTGTCCTCAAGCTCGATGATCTGGGGGTCCCTGCTGAGCTTGGCCTTGACCAGATCCGCTGCGGCGTTGATGGCGGCGGGATTGTTGCTGCGGAGCTCGACCTGGATCGCCTTGCCGGTCGGTGGTCCGGCTTCAGGAGCCCGGACCTCGGTCTCGATCCCCGGGATATCGGCGACGCGACGCCGCACCTCCGCCGCCAGCTCTGAGCCCTTCAGCCCGAGCCGGACCCGGTCCTCGTACTTGAGGAACTCCACCTCCATCGTCCCGATAGTGTCGTTCGGAGGCCCGAAACCGCCGCCGCCAAAGGAAGTTCCCGACCGGGCGCCCGACCGGACATAAAGCGCCCGCACCCCCTGCATGCCCAGAACCCGCGCCTCGACCTGGCGGACAAGGTCGTCCTGGGCCTGGGCGTTCAGGTTGCCCCGGGCCTTCACGTAGACCTGGACGCTCTCCGGATCCTCATCGAGGAAGAACTCGACCCTGTGCGGCGTGCTCGCAAACCATACGAAGATCGCGATGACGATTGCGAAGGTCGCGGCGAGCACTCTGAAAGGGTGGTGCGACAGGCCGTCAAGGGTCCGGGCGTACCAGCCCATGAAGCCCTTCATTTCCTTGGGATCGCCCCGTTCCGACTTTTCGAGTTCAGCCAGCTCCTCCGCGTCCGCCTTGCGCTCCTTCGCGAAGATCGATCCCAAGGCGGGTGTGAAGATAAGGGCGATGAAGATCGAGGCGCCCAGCACAAAGAACAGGGTCAGCGGCAGGAAGCTCATGAACTTCCCGGCGATTGAGTTCCAGAACATGAAGGGAACGAAGGCGCAGAGCGTGGTGAGCGTGCCGTTGAGCACCGGCCAGAACATCCGCGTGCCGGCTACGGTGAAGGCCTCGAGCTTGCTCATGCCCTCGGCCATCTTCCGTTCGGCGTATTCGACCACCACGATGCCGCCATCCACCAGGATGCCCACCGCAAGCACCAGGCCGAACATGACCATCTGGTTCAGGGTGACGTCGATGGCGTTCAGCATCATGAAGGCGAGGGCGAAACAGGCCGGGATCGCCATTCCCACCATCAGCCCCTGACGTACGCCAAGGCTGGCGACGATGATCACCATCACCAGAAGGGTCGCTGAAAGAAGACCCCCCTCGAGGATCAGGAGGGTCCGCTCGATGAATTCCGACTCGTCGAAGGTGTAGTCGACCTTCACGGTCGACGGCCAAGCCTTGCTCTCGGCCTCAACTGTCTTCCGGACCGCCCTGACCGTGTCGAGGACATTGGCGCCGGATCGCTTCGAGACCAGCACCGAGTATGCGGCCTCGCCATTGTAGCGGGCGATGAAGGTCGGGTCCTTGAAGGTCCTTCGCACGTCGCCGATGTCGCCCACCGTCACCAGCCGGTCCCCGTTGCGCTTGATGGGCAGGGACAGGATGTCTTCCGGTTTCTCGATGACCCCGGGCACCTTGACCGCAAACCGTCCCGTTCCGGTGAGCATGTCCCCGGCCGGGACCAGCTGGTTGTTCCGGGCGATCACCTGGGCCAGTTCACCCGAGGTGACCTTGTAGGCTTCCATGCGGATGGGATCGACGGTGACCTCCAGGAATTCCTCGCGAGCTCCGGAGACATCCGCCTGCAGCACGCCGGGAAGGGATTCGAGCCTGTCCCTGAGGGCGTTCGTGATCCGTACGAACTCACGCTCGGGGGCCGCTCCGGACAGGACGATGCCGATCACCGGCTGGTCGGTGAAGTTGGCCTCCTGGACAATCGCCTCTTCCGCATCCGGCGGGAAGCGCCCGCGCGCCAGGTCCACCTTGGCGCGGACATCCTCAAGGGCGCGGTCCTTGTCGAAGTCCGGCTCGAACTCAAGGGTCACGAAGGCCGAGCCCTGGCGGGCCACGGCGTTCATCTGCTTCACGCCCTCGATCGACTGAAGGTTCGTCTCCAGAGGTTTGACCAGAAGGCGTTCGGCGTCTTCCGGACTGACGCCGGGGTAGGGGACAATGACCGCCACGAAGGGCAGGTCGATGTTCGGATTCGCCTCCCGGGGCATGGTGTTGTAGGCGATCAGGCCGAAGATCGACGCGATCAGCGTGACCCCGAGGACGACCTTCCTGCGCTTGATCGCGCCTTCGATCAGGGCTCCGATCATGACGCGCCTCCTCCGCGGGCCGGAGTCGCGACGACCTTCTGACCCTCTGCAACGTAGGACTGACCGACGGTGATGACCCGGACCGCGCCCTTCAGGCCCGCCACCCAGGCGCCCGCCGCTGTCTCCTCGATCAGGGTCAGGGGCGCGAACCGGACCACATTCGCCTCATCCACATAGCGCACGCCCTGTCGGCCGGCGGAGTCGAGCACCAGGCTGGAGACCTGGATCAGGTGGGCGGGGCCCTGGCCGGCGCTGACCCGGACATCGGCGCTGAGACCGGAGCGGGCGGTGAGCCGCGGGTTCGGCGCCGAGATCTCGACCCGGTAGGTCCGCGTCTGCGGATCCGCATCCTGGGCGATGTAGCGAACCACCCCGTTCAGGGCCTCGCCACTGACGAGGGTGGCCACCGCCTGGGCGCCGACCTTGAACTTCCCGGCTTCCGTCTCGGGCAGGTCTGCAACGATCAGCAATGGATTCAGCTCGATCATGGTCCCGCAGGGCTGGCCGGGCGCCAGATAGGCGCCCACTTCGGCGTCCCGGCGGTCGAACACGCCGTTGAAGGGCGCCCGGATATTGGTCTGCTCCAGGGCGATCTCGGCCTGGCGGAGGGCCGCCCGGGCACTGTCCAGGTTGGCCAGGTCCTGTAGAACCTGGGTCTGGGATCGATAGCCCTTGGCGGCCAGCTCCTCCGTCGCCTGCCGTGTCAGCTCGCGTGAGCGGAGCGCGGCGCGCGCCTGCGCGAGACTGGCCTCCCTGGCGTCAACGTTGAGCCGGCAGAGGACAGTGCCGCGGGTGACGTAGGAGCCTTCCACCGCGGGCGTGGCCGCGACTATTCCCGCCGTCTCGGACCGGACGCTCACCGTTCGGGCCGCTTCCGTCCGGCCCTTGACCCGGACGGTGTAGGGATGAACGCCCTCGGGCGTCAGCGTCACCTGCACCTTGGGTGGGGTATTGGTGCTGTCGCTCACAGTCTTCTGTTCGGGGGCCGTCTCCCGGCCCATGCGCGCGTTGTGCAACAAGGTCCCGGCGGCAAACACCACCACCACCACAAGGACAATACCGATCGCAAACTTGTGGGCTGACGTCAGACGCATTCTCATCCCCGAAACATGAAGCCGGGCGGGAACCGCCCGTCTTCGGGTCGGCGAGTCCGCTGCACGACGCCTGTTGGCGCTACCTGCTAATGATGGCACACCACGAGGCAGACAAATGAATTCGCGGATAGGATTGCTGCGGCGCAAAAAATCCCTTCCGGATGTGTGGCGGGCGACACTATGTGGCGGGCGCCCGCGAACAATGGGGAGCCTCGCCTTGCGCTATCTTCACACCATGGTCCGGGTGAAGGACCTTGACGCTTCGTTGCGCTTCTACTGCGAGCTCCTGGGCCTTGAGGAAGTGTCCCGGAGCGAGAGCCCCCAGGGCCGGTTCACCCTGGTCTTCCTGTGTGCGCCGGGCGACCGGGACCTGGCGCGGGAGCGTCGGGCGCCCACCGTCGAACTGACCTACAACTGGGATGTCGAGGACTACCAGGGCGGCCGCAACTTCGGCCACCTGGCCTACGCGGTCGACGACATCTACGCGACCTGCGCGCGCCTGCAGGCCGGCGGCGTGACGATCAGCCGTCCGCCCCGGGACGGCCGCATGGCCTTCGTCCGCTCCCCGGACGGCATCTCCGTCGAATTGCTCCAGGCCGGCCCCGCCCTGGCGCCCGCCGAGCCCTGGTCGTCGATGCCGAACGTCGGGGCCTGGTGACTCAGTCTTCCCCGGACAGGGGGTGACGCCCGCCCCACGGGTCGGTCGCGACCCGCCCCTCCGGTCCGGAATCGATCCACCCCGGCCCTGCGGGCACCTTGCCGAAGCCGCCGGGGATATCGAGCACGTAGGTCGGCTGGCAGAGGCCTGAGTAGCGGCCCCGCAGCCCCCGGACGAGGGCCTGGCCCTCTTCAATCGACACCCGGAACCGGGCCGTCCCCGGCGCAGGGTCCGGATGGTGCAGGTAGTAGGGTCGCACCCCGCGCTCCACCAGGGCCCGCATCAGCCCGCCCAGCACCTCCAGGCGGTCGTTGACCCCCTTCAGGAGGACGGTCTGGCTGAGGAGCTGTGCTCCCGCCTTGAGCAGCCGGGCGAAGGCGGCGTCCGCCTCGGGGGTCAGCTCCCGGGGGTGGTTGACGTGGATGCCCACCGCCAGGGTCAGGCGCGAGCCGGACAGGGCGCGGACCAGGGCCGCGTTCACCCGGTCCGGATCCGCCACCGGCAGGCGTGTGTGGACCCTCAGAATCTTCACATGAGGAATGGCCGCCAGCCGGGCGACCAGCTCGGCCAGTCTTCTCGGCGACAGCACCAGCGGGTCCCCGCCGGTCAGGATCACCTCCCAGACCTCCGGGCGCCCGGCGATGTAGGCGAGGGCGGCGTCCAGCTCGCCGGAGGTCAGGCCACCGGCGCCGCCCGGTCCGACGACCTCCCTGCGGAAGCAGAACCGGCAGTAGACGGCGCAGGCGTGGGTGGCCGTGAGCAGCAGGCGGTCTGGGTAGCGATGGACGATCCCCTTCACGGGGGAATGGACGCCATCGCCGATGGGGTCCGCCGTCTCCCCCGGCCCAAGCTCGAGCTCGGCGGGATCGGGCAGGTACTGCAGGCCGATCGGGTCTGCGGGATCGGCGGGGTCGATGAGGGCGGCGACGGCCGGGGTCACCGCCAGGGCGTAGCGGCGCGCCACGGGCTCCAGGGCGGCGACGTCCGCCGTGACCACCAGTCCGGCGGCGGCCAGGTCGGCAGGGGTGCGGAGGGTCCGGGTCATTGCGCCTCCGCCACCGGGGTCCACAGCACGTCGTCCAGGGTCCGGGCCCCCGTGGCCAGCAGGACCAGCCGGTCGAAGCCCAGGGCCGCGCCGGACGCCTCCGGCATGATCGCCAGGGCCGCGAGGAAGTCCTCGTCGAGGGGATATCGCTCGCCGTAGACGCGGGCCTTCTCGTCCATCTCGGCCTCCAGCCGGCGTCTCTGCTCTTCGGGGTTTGTGAGCTCGCCGAAGGCGTTGGCCAGCTCCACCCCGCAGGCATAGAGCTCGAAGCGCTCCGACACCCGGGGATCGTGGGCGCACCGGCGGGCCAGGGCGGCCTCCGGCGCCGGGTACTCGCACAACAGGGTGGGCCGGCCATACCCGAGCGTCGGCTCGATCCGCTCCACCAGGATCCGGCTGAAGACGTCGCTCCAGGTGTCGTCCGGGGCCACGCGGATGCCGGCGGCTTTCGCAGCGGCGGCGAGGGCGGCGGCGTCGCCAACCCCGTCCGCCGACAGGGTGGCGAGGAGATCGACGCCCGCCAGGTCGCGGAAGGCCTCGGCCAGGGTCAGCCTCTGCGGCGCGGCGAAGGGATCGCAGGTCCGGTCGCGCCAGGTCAGAGCGGTCGTCCCCGCCGCCTCGGCCGCCAGGGCCAGCAGGGCGGCGCAGTCGGCCATCAGGACCTCCCAGTCCTCGCCGGCCCGATACCACTCCAGCATGGTGAACTCGGGATGGTGCAGGGGCCCCCGCTCACGGTTCCGGAAGACCCTGGCGAAGTCGAAGATCCGCGTCTCGCCCGAGGCCAGGAGCTTCTTGGCTGCGAACTCCGGCGAGGTGTGCAGGTAGAGCGGGGCGGCGTTTCCCTGCAGGGTCAGGGCCTCCGTGGAAAAGGCGTGCAGGTGGGCCTCGTTGCCCGGCGAGACCTGGAGGGCGGCGGTCTCCACCTCGGTGAAGCCGCGCGCCTCGAACCAGCCGCGGATCGCCCGCTTGATCCGCCCGCGGGCCTCCAGCCGGGGACGCCGGTCGGCGCGCCGGTCCGGGCTCCACCAGGGCGAAAGGGGCGGTTGGGCGGCGCTCAAGAGGGACTCCGGAAGAACGGTTGCGGCGGCTCGCCGCTCAACGGTGACTGGCGAAGCAGGCGGCGATGGGTTAGGTGCGCGCCATCGCCGCGCTTCGGCTGGCTCCTATAGGCTCGAGGAACAATCACGTGAAGGTCGCCGCAAGTTCGCTTCGCAAGGGCGCCGTCGTCGACATGGACGGCAAGCTCTATGTCGTCCTGACCGCCGAGAACATCCATCCCGGCAAGGGCACGCCCGTCACCCAGCTCAACATGCGCCGCATTTCCGACGGCGTGAAGGTGTCCGAGCGCTGGCGCACCACCGAGCAGGTCGAGCGCGCCTTCGTCGACGACCGGCCCTACACCTTCCTCTACCAGGACGGCGAAGGCTTCCACTTCATGAACCCCGAGAGCTACGAGCAGGTCGTGGCCTCCGAGGACGTGGTCGGCGAGTCCGCCCAGTGGCTGCAGGACGGCATGACCGTCACCCTCTCCACCCACGAGGGCGTGCCCATCGCCCTCGAACTGCCCCGCACGGTGACCTTCGAGATCACCGAGACCGAGCCGGCGGTGAAGAATCAGACCGCCTCGTCCTCCTACAAGCCCGCCATCCTGTCGAACGGCGCGCGGATCATGGTGCC
>JBJTFE010000167.1:0-2252 GCA_046093265.1 Phenylobacterium sp.
GGGCTCTGGACCTGGCGGTCAAGCACGTCACCTCGCGCGAGACCTTCGGCCAGAAGCTGTCCAAGCGGCAGGGCGTCCAGTGGATGCTGGCCGACTGCGCCAGCGAGCTCTACATGGCCCGCCTGATGCTGCTGCACATCGCCTACAAGGCGGAGAAGGGTATGGACCTGCGGCAGGAGAACTCCATCGCCAAGGTCTTCCTCGCCAACATGGTGCACAAGGTGGTGGACACCGCCATCCAGCTGCACGGGGCTCTCGGCTACAGCCGGGATACGCCGCTGGCGGCCTGGTACACCCACATCCGCTCGCAGCGTCTGGTCGACGGGCCGGACGAGGTGCATCGCTGGACCACGGGCCGCAACGTCATCCGCGCCTTCGAGCGGGACGGCACCACGGCGGCGGCGGCGGGCGGCGACCTGCTTTGACGCTCCGGCTCAGCGGCGGGGGCGGGCGGCCTCATAGAGGGCCACCGCCGCCGCTGCTGAAGTTGAACACACTTGACCCGCTGGAGCTCGGAAATGTGGCCGATCGTTCACGTTGTTCACATTCTGGCGTTTCTTGGCTGCCTGATCGCGAGCGGCTTCAAACTTCGTATCCTGAGCGCGCCAAACCTCGACGCAGGCGCGCTTCAAGGTCTGCGTCGATTGGATAAGGTTTCCTCCTCCAGCACTGGCGCCATAATTCTTACGGGTGGGGCCATGCTCGCCGGCCAAGCTGGTCGGATTTTGCACCTCAGTGATCCTTTCTTCCTCACAAAGATCGCTTTGTTTTTGCTGGCGAGTAGTCTCGTCCTGGCATCAAAAGTGTTCCTGCGCAGACATCCGCCGATGGAGGATTTTGGTTCCGTTGAGACGCCGGGGTGGATGCGCGTCGCAATCGCGGTCGATCTCGGCTCGATTCTGGCGATTGCAGGGCTCGGAGCAGCGATCGCCCACGGCCTGCTGTGAGTTGGGTGACCTGCCTGACGCACCGGCTCTGACGGTTTGGCTCAGGCTCAGGCTCAGCGGCGGGGGCGGGCGGCTTCGTAGAGGGCCACCGCCGCCGCCGCGGCCACATTGAGGCTTTCGAAGCCTCCGGGCATGGGGATGCGGGCGGTTTCGTCGCAGTGCTCGGCGACCAGCCGCCGGACGCCTTCGCCCTCCGAGCCCAGCACCAGGACCACCGGGGCGCCGTCCAGAACCTCGGAGAGATCGCGGCTGGCGCCGCCATCCAGGCCAACGGCGCGCCAGCCCAGGTCGGAAAGGCGCTCAAGGGCCCGGGACAGGTTCACCGCCCGGGCGACCGGCAGGGTATCCACCGCACCGGCGGCGGCCTTGGCAAGGGCCCCCGACAGGCGTGGCGCCCGACGTTCCTGCAGGATGACCCCCTGGGCGCCGAAGGCGGCGGCGGAGCGCAGAATGGCCCCGACGTTTCCCGGGTCGGTGACCTGGTCCAGCATGAGGAGGACGGCGCCGGGCTCGGGCGCGAAGTCCTCCAGATCGAGGGGCTCAGGTTCAGGTCCCTCGAGGGCCAGGCCCTGGTGTGCCGCTCCGGCGGGAAGGAGACGTCCCAGACTGACGGCGTCGGTCACCTCCAGCCGCTTCAGGTCGCCGAATCGACGCTCGAGTTCCCGCGCCCGGTCGGGGGTGGCCAACAGCCTGCGGGGCGCAGGTCTCAAGGGGTTGGCGAGGGCCGCCTCGACGGCGTGAACGCCCCAGATCCAGTCGCCGGAAGCCGCCTGAAAGCGCGGTTTCCCGTGGGCGCCGGGTCCCGGAGACAGAGGGGCTCCGCGCCGCTTCCGGCCTGCGTTGCGTTCGGAAAAGGAGGCCACTATAAGACGCGCTCCAAATTGGGGGCGGGGTTTCCCGGCCTTGATAGGATGTCCGGCGCACTGGGGGAATGTCCCGAGTGGCAAAGGGGGGGGACTGTAAATCCCCTGGCGCAAGCCTTCGTAGGTTCGAGTCCTACTTCCCCCACCAGGCGTCGGGCCTGAACCTTAGTCCAGGAGGCTCGCAGGAGCGCCGCCTTATCGCGGGTATAGCACAATGGTAGTGCAGCAGCCTTCCAAGCTGAGGATGCGGGTTCGATTCCCGCTACCCGCTCCAACCCTCTAGACCCGTCGGCAGGACCCCATGGCCAAAGAGAAATTTGAACGCACGAAGCCGCACTGCAACATCGGCACGATTGGTCACGTTGACCACGGCAAGACGACGCTGACGGCGGCGATCACGATGACGCTTGCGAAGTCTGGCGGCGCGACGGCGAAGAAGTAC
>JBJTFE010000168.1:0-4958 GCA_046093265.1 Phenylobacterium sp.
GAACGAAGCCGCCTCGTCGCTTCAAGCCTTGCGCCCGGCGCGACCGGCCGGCTGAGGCTGCGGCTGAGGCTGAGGCCCGGTGCGGACCGGCCGGCGGGAGGTTCCGGGACGAAGGACGGCCCGGGCCGGACGGGGCTGCAAGGCCAGGGTCTGCTTCACCGCCTCCATCAGGACAAGCCCGGACAGGCCCGGCCAGAGGCGGGCGCCCGCCTGTTCGAAGCCCTCGGCCCAGCCCGCTAACCAGGAGACTGGCGGAACATAGAGCGCCCGGGTCCAGCCGGTGGGCTCCAGGCCGGCGGCGTGAAGCCTGCCCGCCAGTTGTCGACGGCTGAAGGGACGGCCGTGACCAAAGGGCGTCGATTCGAACGGCGCCCAGGGCCCGTTCCGGGCGGCGACAACGACGATCAGACGTCCGGCGGGCGCCAGGACCCGGGCGGCCTCGCGCAGAACCGCCTCCGGATCCCCGCTTTCCTCGAGGGCGTGGATCATCAGAATCCGGTCGAACCGCGCATTGGGAAACGGCAGGGCGTCCTCGGCGGCCAGGGCGGTGCGGTTGCTGTGCGGCCCGGGCCAGGCTTCCGCGCCCTGGGCGGGCGGCATGACCGCCACTCGCCGGCTCGCCCGGTCCGACAGGGCGGCGAGGACTGGCGTCGCATAGCCGGCCCCCAGCACTTCGAGCCCCTGGCAGTCGCCCCAGGTCTGCAGAACCTTGCGGGTCGTCATGATGCGCGCGGCCTCGCCCAGGGGAGAGGCGTAGAAGGCCGCCAGTTCAGAGACGTCTTGCCGCATGACGCGGATTTAGGCCTAGTCGCCGTCGACGGCGAGCCCCCGAGGGCTCCCGGCGACCAAGGAGCCCCGCCATGACCCTGACCGTTCACCAGTTTCCCTGTCTGTCCGACAACTACGGCTATCTCGTGCGCGACGACGCCACGGGCCGCACGGCCTGCATCGACACCCCGGACGCCGCCGCCATCCTCGCCGAGCTGGACAGGCTGGGCTGGGGGCTGGACCTGGTCCTCAACACCCACTGGCACGCCGACCACGCAGGCGGCAACGCGGAGGTGAAGGCCGCCACGGGCTGCGAGCTGCTGGGGCCGGCCGAAGTCTCGGGCCGGTTCCCAGTCGACCGGGTCCTGTCGCCGGGTGAGACGGTCCGGCTGGGCGAGACGGCCTTCGAGGTTCTGGAATCCGGCGGGCACACCCTGGGACACATCGCCTATTTCGTCCCGTCGGCGGGGGCGGCCTTCGTCGGCGACACCCTTTTCGCACTCGGCTGCGGCCGTATGTTCGAGGGCTCTCCCGCCCAGATGTGGGCCAGTCTGCACCGCCTGGCCGCCCTGCCCGACGCCACGCGGATCTACTGCGCCCACGAATACACCGCCTCCAACGCCCGGTTCGCCCTGGCTGTCGATCCTGACCCCGCAGTGAAGGCTCGGGCCGAGGCCGTCTTCGCGGCCCGCGAGCGTGGAGAGCCTACCGTGCCCAGCACCCTGGCGGAGGAAAAGGCCACCAATCCCTTCCTGCGCGCGCCACGCCTTCGCCCCGGCCTGCCGCCGCACGAGGCCTTCGCCGCCCTGCGCGGCGAGAAGGACAACTTCAGGGGCTAGCGAATTCCCGCCGCCGCCAGGATCCGGTCCGAAGAGGGCCGACCGGACATGCCCTGGCCGGGGGCGACGGTGATCTCGATCACGCCCTCCCGGAGGTCGGCGCGCGCCTGTCGACCTTCGACCAGGCGAACCCGCTCCACCTCGTCCAGCAGGTCTCGCGCCTCCGGCAGGCGCGCCATCCGGATGATGGCCTCGGCGGCGACCATGGCGGCGTCGGCGGTCAGAGCCGAGGAGGCGGGAGAAGCGTCGGCCTCGAAGGGGATCAGTCGCCGCGCCGCCCGGGTGGCCCGGGTGCTGGCCAGGGCGAGGCGTTCAAGCAGCTGCTGTGGTCCGAGGGGCGACATCCTGAGCGCCGCGCCGCCCCCGGACAGGGCCACCGCAAGACCCCCGGGCCGGTCCGAGGTGAAGACGGTCAGTCCGCCGGTCCGGCTGGCCCGCAGGATGGGTTCGCCCAGATCGTTGAGATAGAGAATGTCGCCCCGCGGCGCCGGTTGCGGCCGCAGGACCCAGACCTCGGGGCTGCGGTCGAACTTGACCAGGGGCAGGCCCTGGGTGCGGTCGAAGGTGAACCTGACCCCGGTCTCGCTGACAAAGCGCGCAACGACCGGGACTCCCGAAGGCCCAGCCTGGCCTGCCGGAGGACTGAACAATCCGCCCGAGGCGCCGGTCGCCGCCTGGGCGAGCGCCGCCCCGGGGTCGGAAAGCATCGCGCCGGTCGCCAACAGCACGGCCAGTAAGGTCAAGCCGGATCGGCGCGGAAGGACGGGAAAGCCGCTGGAAGCCATGGGAGGCTGACACTGAACGCCGACTTTGGCGGATTTTGGACCCTCGCGGCTCATCCCGCCATGTACTGACCGCCGTTCAGCGACAGAGTCGATCCGGTCACAAAGCCTGCGTGCTCGCCCGACAGGAAGGCCACCATGTCGGCGATCTCCTCGCCCCGGCCCAGGCGTCCGACGGGGATCTGGGCGATGATCGAAGCCAGCACGTTCTCCGGCACCGCCTGAACCATCTCGGTATCGATGTAGCCGGGGCAGATGCAGTTGACGGTCACGCCCTTGCGGGCGTTCTCCAGGGCCAGGGCCTTGGTGAAGCCGATCATGCCCGCCTTGGCGGCGGCGTAGTTGGTCTGCCCCATCTGACCCTTCTGGCCGTTGATCGAGCTGATGTTGACGATCCGGCCCCACTCGCGCTCCCGCATGCCCTCGATGACCTGCCGGGTCATGTTGAAGACGGAGTCCATGTTCACGCGGATGACTTCCGACCACTGGGCGGGCGACATCTTGTGGAAGACCCCGTCGCGGGTGATGCCGGCGTTGTTGACCAGCACGTCCACAGGCCCAAGCTCGGCCTCGACCTTTCGCACGGCCCTGTCGCAGTCCTCGAAGGATCCGACATTTCCCCTGACGACCATCACGCCAAGCTCGCGGGCGCAGGCCTGAGCGGCCTCCTCATTTCCGGAGTAGCCCGCCGCCACCTTCATGCCGTCGGACTTCAGGCGCTCACAGATCGCCCGGCCAATGCCGCGGGTCCCGCCCGTCACAAACGCCACTCTCGCCATCGCCGCCTCCGTTGGGGGTTCAGAATCTCAGACCTGCTCGACGCAGAGGGCCACGCCCATACCGCCGCCGACGCAAAGAGTCGCCAGGCCGCGAGCCGAGCCGGAACGCTTCATCTCGTGCAGCAGGGTGGTCAAGATGCGCGCGCCGGAGGCGCCAATGGGATGTCCGATCGCGATGGCCCCGCCATTGACGTTCACCTTTTCGGGATCCAGGCCCAGCTCGCGCACGACGCAAAGAGCCTGTGCGGCGAAGGCCTCGTTCGACTCCACACGGTCGAGGTCGGCCACGCTCCAGCCCGCCCGCTCGAGGGCCCGGCGGGTTGCGGGGATAGGTCCCGTTCCCATGATCTCCGGCTCCACGCCGGCCTGCGCCCAGGAGGCGATGCGCGCCAGGGGGCTCAGGCCCCTAGCTCTGGCCTCGGCGGCCGACATCAGCACCAGCGCCGCGGCCCCGTCATTGAGCCCGGAGGCGTTGGCCGCCGTCACCGACCCATCTTTTGTGAAGGCCGGACGCAGGCCTGAAACGCTGTCCAGGGTCACGCCGTGCCGGATGAACTCGTCCTGGTCGACCACCGTGTCGCCCTTGCGGCCCTTCACCGTCACCGGGACGATTTCGGAAGCAAACCGGCCCTCCTTCTGGGCGGCCTCCGCGCGGTTCTGGGAGGTCACGGCGAACCGGTCCTGGTCCTCCCGGGTGATTTGCCAGCGGGCGGCGATGTTCTCGGCGGTCTGGCCCATGTGATAGCCGTGGAAGGCGTCCCAAAGGCCGTCCTTGATCATGGTGTCGACAAGGGCCAGGTCGCCCATCTTCTGGCCGCCGCGCAGCTGCTGGGCGTGGGGCGCCTGGCTCATGCTTTCCTGTCCGCCGGCCACCACCACTCCGGCTGCGCCGTCGATGATCTGCTGGGCCCCTAGGGCGACGGCCCGCAGGCCCGAGCCGCACAGCTGATTCAGGCTCCAGGCCGGGGCTTCCACGGGCACGCCCGCAGAAATCGCCGCCTGACGGGCCGGGCCCTGGCCGGCCCCGGCTTGCAGCACCTGGCCCAGGATGACCTCCTGGACGTCGGCGGCGGCCACACCCGCGCGGTCAAGGGCGCCGGCGATGGCGATCCGGCCCAGTTCGTGAGCGGGCAGGCCGGAAAGCGCGCCGTTGAAAGACCCGACGGGGGTGCGGGCGGCGGAGACGATGACGACATCGGTCATGGCGGTGGGCTCCTTGGGGCGTTCGGCCAGCGTGAACCGCCAGCTGCGTCGGCCACTTTTCAGAAGACGCTCGCATCGGCAATACTGCAATGCAATACTGAGTTCTCTCGCGCGGGAATCGCGCAGGAAGGAACGGGAATGGCTGAGGCCAAGAGCGCCAGGCCGGGCGACGGCCCGGTGGTCATCAAGAAGTACGCCAATCGCCGTCTCTACAACACGGCTTCCAGCAGCTACGTCACCCTCGAACACCTGGCTGAGATGGTGCGCAAGGGGGTCGACTTCGTGGTCTATGACGCCAAGTCCAATGACGACATCACCCGCTCGGTCCTGGCCCAGATCATCTTCGACGAAGAAAGTCGCTCCGAGAGCCTCCTGCCCATCCAGTTCCTGCGCCAGCTCATCGGCTTCTACGGCAACTCCATGCAGGCCTTCCTGCCCTCTTACCTGGAAATGTCGCTGGCCTCCTTTGCAGATCAGCAGGATCGTCTGCGCCAGCAGTTTTCGGGCATGAGCCCGCCCGCGGGCCTCGCAGCCTACGAGGATCAGGTGAAGAAGAACATGGCTCTCTTCAGCCAGGCCATGCAGAT
>JBJTFE010000169.1:0-4094 GCA_046093265.1 Phenylobacterium sp.
CGCACGGCGGGCAGGTCGGGCAGCAGGACCTGCAGCGGCAGTTCCCGGGGCAGGTCGAGATAGGGCGTCAGCCCCGCGGGGATTCCGAGGGGCGAGGCGTCGATGTCGCGGTAGCTGACGCTCGCCACCTGGTAGACCCCGGTCTGCTCCAGGGTGCGCGAGCCGGCCGAGCCCAGGCAGACGGCCAGGTCCGGCGTCTCGCCCCGGGCCTCCAGCCGGGCCAGGGCGGCGCCGGCGGCAAGACCCGCCTCCACTGGCCCGACCCCGGTCATGAGGGGCGTGAAACGGGCGCGAAGAGCCGGGCCGTATTCGGGCGGCGCGGCCATGATGAAGAGAATGCGGCGATTGCCGGCGCGAACGAGTTCCATCGGCCCATCCTGCCCCGGATCGACGCCGGCGTCAGCCCGCCCGATCCCCGTTCAGGCCCGCCGGCAGCGCTCCGAGCAGTACTTCACCTCGTCCCAGACCTTCTCCCACTTCTTGCGCCAGGCGAAGGGGCGCCCGCACACCGGGCAGGTCTTGGTCGGCAGGTCCGACTTGCGCCGCGCCTTCACAGGCCCAGTTCCGACAGGCAGGCGGTGGCGTCGGCGCGCAGTTCGCGCCGCCGGTCCTCGCCCATGCGCTCCAGGGTGCGGACCGACTGGGCCATGCGCGGATTGCCGGCGAACAGGGGGGCGTGCCGGTCGATGAAGTCCCAGTAGAGGCGGTTGAAGGGACAGGCGCCGGTCCCGCTGCGCGCCTTCACGTCATAGGCGCAGCCGGTGCAATAGTCCGACATCCGATGGATGTAGGAGCCGCTGGCGGCGTAGGGCTTGGAGCCCAGCCGACCGCCGTCGGCGAACTGGCTCATGCCGATGGTGTTCGGCGCCTCCACCCATTCGAAGGCGTCGGCATAGGCGCCCAGGTACCACTCGTGCACGGCGTGGGGGTCCACCCCGGCCAGCAGGGCGAAGTTGCCCGTCACCATCAGCCGCTGGATGTGGTGGGCGTAGGCGAGGTCCAGGGTCTGGCCGATGGCGGCCTTCAGGCAGGCCATCTTCGTCTCGCCGGTCCAGTAGAACCCGGGCAGGGGCCGCCGCGCCTCCAGGGCGTTGCGGAAGACATAGGCCGGGCCCTCCAGCCAGTAGACCCCCCGCACATACTCCCGCCAGCCGATGACCTGGCGGATGAAGCCCTCGGCGGCGTTGATCGGGACGCGCCCGGCGCGCCAGGCGTCCTCGACGGCCCGGCAGACCTCCAGCGGCCCCAACAGGCCGATGTTGAGGTAGGGCGAGATCACCGCATGGTGCAGGTAGGGCGAGGCCGCCAGCATCCCGTCCTGGTCGTCGCCGAAGGCGGGCAGGGCGGTCTCGACGAAGTGCGCCAGGCTGGCCAGGGCCTGTTCCCGGGTGACCGCAAACCGGAAGCCCTCAAGGTGGCCGAAGCCGTCGGGGAAGCGCGAGGCCACCAGGTCCAGGACTTCCCGGGTCAAGGGATCAGGTTCGTGCCGCAGGGGCTCGGGCAGGAAGAGCCCCCCCGCCGGCGCCGCGCGGTTTTCGGAGTCGAAGTTCCAGCGTCCGCCCGCCGGCGCGTCCCCCTCCATCAGGAGACCCGTCCGCCGGCGCATGTCGCGGTAGAAGTACTCCATCCGGAGGGCCTTGCGCCCCTCCGCCCAGGCCTCGAAGTCCGCGTGGGAGGCGAGGAACCGGTCGTCTTCCAGGATCGTCACCGGGACGCCCAGACCGGCGACCCAGCCGTCGGCCTCCAGCTTCAGCCGCCATTCGCCGGGTTCGGTCAGGAAGACCGCCGAGGCGCCGTGCCGGCGGACGGCCCGCTCCAGTTCGCCTCTCAGGGTCCCGGAGTTCGCCTCCGCGTCCAGCCGGACATAGTCGACCCGCCAGCCCGCGGCCGCGAGCCCCGCCGCGAAGTGGCGCATGGCCGCCAGCACCAGGGCGATCTTCTTGACGTGATGGCGGACATAGGTCGCCTCGCCCATGACCTCCGCCATCAGCACGACGGTGCGGGCGGGGTCCCGTCCGCGCAGGGACGAGAGGTCGGGCGTCAGCTGGTCCCCCAGGATCAGGACGAGGTCGGTCATCCGGGAATTATGCCACGTCCCACGGGGGAGGGAATCCCGCCCCGGGGCGACCTCCACCCACTGGGTTTAGAAAAGCTGATGGCGATTTCATATAAATCCCAGTTGTATGATAGGAGATAAGTCCGGAAGGAAGAGCCGCGTTCTTGCAGCTTTCCGGGGGCTTCCTTGCGTTCTCTTCTTTTCGGCGGTGTGGCCGCCTTTGTCCTGTCGAGCTTCGCCGGTGCTCCGCCGTCCCTGGCCGGAGCCGCGTCTGAAACCGAGGATACAGCCTCAGGCGCCTCCCTTTCCGCCGTTGACGAGGTGATCGTCACCGCGCGCCGGCGCTCCGAAGCCGCCCAGGACATTCCCGTCGCAGTCTCCGTCCTGACCGCCGCGCGGATCGAGGACGCCGGGATCTTCACCGTGGGCCGGCTTCAGCAGCTGGCGCCGAGCTTCCAGTATTTCTCGTCCAATCCCCGCAACACGACGGTCAACATCCGTGGGCTGGGGGTCCCCTTCGGCCTGACCAGCGATGGCTTCGAGCAGGGCGTCGGGGTCTATGTGGACGACGTCTATTATGCGCGGGCCGCGGCGGCGACCTTCGATTTCCTGGATGTCGCACAGGTCGAGGTGCTGCGGGGACCGCAGGGGACGCTCTACGGCAAGAACACCACCGCCGGGGCGATCAACATCACGACACAGGCCCCGACCTTCGCCTTCGAGGCCAAGGGCGAGTTGAGCCTGGGCGACCTGGAATTCAGGCAGGTCAAGGCGGCGATCTCAGGGCCGATCGCGGATACGGTCGCCGGCCGTCTCGCCCTTTCGTCGACGTCCCGGCGCGGGACGATCTGGAATGTCCGGACCCGGACCTGGCTCAACAGCCAGGACAACCTGGGTTTGCGGGGACAACTGCTGATCCGGCCGAGGAATGATCTCGAAGTCCTCCTGGCCGCGGACTACAGCGCCCAGGACCCGGACTGCTGCGCCCAGATCTATGTGCGGACCGGCGCCACCCAGCGGCCTCTCGCCCGCCAGTACGCCGCCCTGGCCGCCGCCCAGACCTACGCCGTTCCCAGCACCAACGCCTTTGATCGGCGCACCGATCTCGACGCCAGCCTGAACGCCGGTAACATCATCGGCGGCGCCTCGGCGCGGGTGAAGTGGGACGTCGGACCTGGGACCCTGACTTCGGTCACCGCCTGGCGTTTCTGGGACTGGAAACCTGAGAACGACCGGGACTTCCTGGGCCTGTCTATCGTCCGCAGGTCCCAGAATCCCTCCCAGCAGGACCAGTACCAGCAGGAGATCCGGTACGATGGCTCCAGCGGCGATTTCGACTATGTCGCCGGCCTCTTCGCCTTCCACCAGCGGATCGATACCCAGGGAACGGAGGAGCAGGGCGCCAACGCCAGCCGCTGGACCCTGACGGGCGCCCTGGCCGCCAACCCGGCGGTCCTCGACGGCCTCGTCGCCCGCAACACCCAGTGGCTGACCAACACCAGCGCCGCCCTGTTCGGCCAGGTCAGCTGGAAGGTGACCGACGCCCTGACCCTCCAGCCCGGCCTCAGGATCAACTATGACGAGAAGGAGGGCTACTATCAGCGCCTCGTCTTCGACGGACAGGGCAATCCGGTACTGTTCGGGCAGACGGATCCCATCAAGGTCGCCCAGCGCGGGGTCTATGCGCCCCAGCAGAGCTCCCCCCGTTTCAGCGACTGGAACCTCAGCTACGACCTCACGGCGAGCTACCGGCTGAACGGCGACGTCATGGCGTATGCGACCTACGCCAAGGCCTTCAAGACCGGCGGCATCAACCAGAACGGCCTCCCGGCCGACGCGGCGGGTAATCCCATCCTCGCCGCCGGGACCATCCGGCCGGAGGACGTCGATCATTTCGAGGCGGGACTGAAGACCCGCTTCCCCGCCCTCGACGCCATCCTGAACGTCGCCCTGTTCCGGACCGACATCCGCGACTACCAGGCGACGGTCACCAACGGCCAGCTGGGCGTCCAGGGCGTTTCGCACCCAGGCGAAGACC
>JBJTFE010000170.1:0-3071 GCA_046093265.1 Phenylobacterium sp.
CACCAGCATGGAGGGCGTCGCCGGCGCCGCCCTGTGGCTCCTGTCGGATCTCGGCCGGTCGACCACGGGCGAGGTGGTCCATGTCGACGCCGGCTTCCACATGATGGGCCTGCCTGACGAGACCGAAGAGGGCTGACCGCCCTCAGGCGCCGTAGGCGCGGACAAAACGGCTGGCCGCCTCGCGGGCGATCCGGTCGATGGCCGCGGGATCAAGATCCGCCTCCACGCCGAGCAGCCGCCCGGTCTGGTGGGAGCCAATCACCATGCCCGCGAAGAACTCCGCCGCCAGGGCGCAGTCGTCCACCCTGAGGCGTCCCGCCCGTGTCTCCCCGTCGAGAAAGGCGGCGAGCCGTGCGCGGGAGGTCCTCGCGCCCGTCTCGAAGAAGGTGCGCGCCAGGTCGGGCATTTCCGCCGCGCCCTGGATGTGAATGCGCAGGAGGGCGATGGAGGACGGCGTGGCGATGGATTCCAGCACCACCCGGGCATAGCCCGCCAGGGCCTCTTCAGGACCCTCGCCGGATCCGGGACTGTCGAGGTGGGAGGTGATCTCGTCCACCCGCCGCTCGACCAGAATGCGCACCAGTTCGGCCTTCGAGCCAAACCGGTTGTAGACGGTCTGCTTGGAAACCTTCGCCCTGCGGGCGATGTCCTCGATCGAGGCGCCCATTCCGCGTTCGGCCAGGGCCTGTCGCGCGGCCTCCAGAATGGCGACGCCCTTGGTTTCATCCACCTGACCCAGGCGCCGCGGCATCAGACGCCCGCCCCGGCCTGATAAAGGATCCCGCCAGCCTCCATGGACTTCGCGGGGCGCTTGTGGCCCATCACTGCCCCTCTCCGCAAAATCGGCGGCTTCCTGTCCCCGATCTCAGTTTGCGACGGGCCGAGGCGTCGCACAAGACCAGAATGGACCGAAGCGTCCATCTATAGTCTGTCGCGGAAACCCTCATTGCGTCGGAGCGCCAGTCGGCGGCATATCGGCTCATGGACGCCGACGTGATCATCGCCGGGGCCGGCATGGCTGGCGCGACCCTGGCCCTGGGCCTGGCCCGCTGCGGGCTGAAGCCCCTGCTTATCGACGCCCAGCCGTTCGACGCTCAGCTGACACCAGCCTTTGATGGGCGCGCCTCGGCCATCGCCTATTCCAGTTTCCGCCAGTGGCGCGCCCTCGGCCTCGCCGCCGAACTGGAGCCCCATGCCGAGCGGATCGAGGAGATTCTCGTCACCGACGGGCGAACGCCCGGTCCCTCGGCGGGCGTCCCTTCCGCCGCCTTCCTGCGGTTTGAGGCGGATGAGATCGCCGACCGGTCGGAGGGCGAGCCGCTGGGATACATGATCGAGAACCGGCGGATCCGCGCCGCCCTGGCCGAAGCGGTCCGGCGGGCGGGGGTGGCGGTGCTGGCGCCCGCCCGGGTCACCGGCGTGGACTTCACCCCCGGGGCCGCCACCGTGCGGCTGGAGGACGGGCGGGTCCTGACGGCGCCGCTGGTCGTCGGCGCCGAGGGCCGCGCCTCGACAGTCGCCTCCGCCGCAGGGATCCGCAGCACCGGATGGGCCTATCGCCAGACTGGCGTGGTTGCGACGGTTCGCCTCGACCGGCCCCACGGCGGCGTGGCCCACGAATACTTCCTGCCGTCCGGGCCCTTCGCCATCCTCCCCCTGACGGGCCAACGGGCCAGCCTGGTCTGGACCGAGCCGCCCGCCCGGGCCGAGGCCCTGAAGACCGCCCGGCCAGAGGCCTTCCACGCCCATCTCCAGCGCCGGTTCGGCGACCTGATGGGCCGGCCCCGGCTGGACGGCGAGGTCTTCACCTATCCCCTGTCCCTGCACCTGCCCGAACGCATCATCGCGCCCCGCGCGGCCCTGCTCGGAGACGCCGCCCATGGCGTCCACCCCGTCGCCGGACAGGGGCTGAATCTCGGCCTGAAAGATGCTGCGGCCCTGGTCCAGGTCCTGGTGGACGCCGCCCGCCTGGGAGAGGACATTGGCTCTGAGGTCGTATTGGGCCGCTACGCCCGCTGGCGAAGTGTCGACAACATAGGCCTGGCCGTGGCCGCGGACGCCTTCGTGCGGCTCTTCTCGAACGACAATCCCGTCCTGCGCGCCGTGCGCGGACTCGGGCTCTCCGCCGTCAACCGGATAGGTCCCGCCAGGCGGTTCTTCATGCAGGAGGCGGGAGGCGCGGTCGGCGACCTGCCGCGCCTGCTCCGCGGCGAGGCGCCCTGAGGCGCCCTCAGAGTTCCCGCGCCTCCTCGGGCAGCATGACCGGCACGCCGTCCCGCACCGGATAGGCCAGTTTCGCCGCGCGACTGATCAGCTCGCCCGCCGTGCGGTCGTACTCCAGCGGCCCGTGGGTGACCGGACAGACCAAGATTTCCAGAAGCTTCGGATCCAGTCCGGCTTCGAGGGGCGGCAGGGGGGCGGGGGCGGGCGTCTCGGTCATCGGGTCCTACTGCAGGGTCTCGGGCATACCGTCATCGCCGCCCAGAGCGTCGATTTCCAGAAGGGCGATCAGGACCTCCTGGCGGTCCGCCCTGTCCGGCGCCTCCAGGAGAGCCTGCTTCTCGGCGGGCGAGAAGGGCAGGCTCATGGCCAGGCCGGCCACCAGCTCATCCAGGGGCGCAGCGTTCAGGGCGCTGTCGTCGACGTCGAGGTCGCGACGGTTCAGATAGGCGCGCAGGGCCCGGGTCAGCCGGCTCCGCTCGCCGCCGGTGCGGCGTCCGGGCTGCAGGTCATCCGAAAACGGCGCAAAATCCGCCCGGACCTGACGGTAGGGGGTCGGAAGCGCCAGCTCCTCAGCGATACGAAACCGGCTGACGCCAGTCAGGCTGATCAGGTAGTCGCCCTCCGGGCCGTCCTGGAATCGGGTGACCCGCCCCGCGCAGCCGATCCGCGCAAGTTTTGGCTGGGTCCGCTCGCCGCCGGTGGTCTGGACCATGCCGATCATCCGCGCCCCGGTCATGACATCATCCAGCATGTTCAGGTAACGGGGCTCGAAGATGCGCAGGGGCAGCTCCGCCCCGGGCAGCAGGAGGGCGCCGTCCAGCGGGAAGACCGGAAGGGTCTGGGGCAGC
>JBJTFE010000171.1:0-4836 GCA_046093265.1 Phenylobacterium sp.
CGGCCGCGCTCCAGGGCGGTAAGATAGACAAAGGGCTTGAAGGCGGATCCGGCCTGCCTCCGCGCCATGGTGGCCCGGTCAAACTGACTGTCCTGGTAGTCCACCCCTCCGACATAGGCCCTGACGCGCCCCTCGCCGTCCAGGGCCACGAGGGCGCCCTGCTGGACGCCCTGTCCCCGGGCGCCGTTCACACCGGCGCGAAGAGCCTGCTCGGCGGACAGCTGGGCGGGGAGGTCCAGCGTTGTTTCGACAACGAGATCTTCCGTGGGTTCGCCGACGAGGCCGCGAACCTGCTCATCCACCCAGTCCGTGAAATAGGGCGCCCGCTGGCTCGCCAGGGTGGGATTGACCCGGACAGGGGTTCGGATCGCCTCCGCTCGTTGAGCTGCGGTGATCGCGCCCGACCGCACCATCTCATTGAGCACGACGGTGGCGCGCCTTGCAGCCCGGTCCGCCGACGAGACTGGACTGTACCTTGAGGGCCCCTTCATCATTCCGGCCAGCAGCGCGCTCTCGCCGAGGGTCAGCTGGTCGGCAGGTTTCCCGAAATAGCGCTGGGCGGCCGCCTCGATGCCATAGGCGCCGGCTCCGAAATAGACCCGGTTCAGGTAGAGGGCGAGGATCTCCTTCTTTGTGAACCGGGTCTCCAGCCAGATGGCCAGCACAAGTTCCTGCGCCTTGCGGCGGTAGGTCTGGTCCATGGTGAGGAACAGATTGCGGGCCAGCTGCTGGGTGATGGTTGACCCGCCGCGCAGGGGCCCGTCGCCCCTGTTCGTCAGATTGTAAATCTGACTGCGGACAATGCCCCAGGGATTGAAGCCGAAATGCCAGTAGAACCAGCGATCCTCGATGGCCACGAAGGCGGCGGGGACGTAGGGCGGCAGCTTGTCGAGGTCGACAGGCGGCGCGTACTGGCTGCCCCGCACTGAAACCAGGACCCCGGACCGGTCGAGGTAGGAGATCGACGGCTGCCGGCGCGCGGCGGTCAGGTTCGAGGTGTCGGGCAGATCGGCGGCGAAGACGGCCAGGAACGCGACGGAGAAGATCAGGCCCCAGACACACAGCACAGCCGCCCAGTAGACCAGCCCGCCAAGGACAGAGCGTCGTCTGCGGGGCGGATTGTCCTGGAAGTCTGATCTGGCCATGGCCCTGCGTCTCCGAACGGGCCCGCGCCCGGGCGTCCAGCCCGCCGAGGCATACATCAGCGCGCTGACTCGCGCGACAGGATTGAAACTGTGGGAATTGATCCTTCCCAACCTGTCCCCGCCGGGGCATGAGGCGGCCATGGTGGATGTTGTCAAAGGGCTCTCGCCCATTCCGGCCGATCCCGCCGGCATAGCCGGGCTCGTTCAGGGGCGGCTTTCCGACCTCGCAGGGGACGGGTTCCGGCCTGTCTCCCTGTCGCTCGATTTCGGACCCGCGTGCGGCCGGGTTGGAGAGGGTCTGTTTGAGGCCTGGGTCGATCGGCGCACCCGCTCTCTCGCCTTTCTCCGGGCCCGCCTGACGGCCCCGGATGGACGGATGATCGCCGCCGCCTCCGCAGTCTTCGCTCTGAACCCGTCCGCCACCTGAGGTCGCCCCCGGTCCGCACTTCCGGGCGGCGGGAATTCCCTCGCGCGCCTTCGGTTGCGGCGCCGAAGGCTGCGTGATATCAGACGCGCGGCTTCGGGCCGGGGGTTCTGGAAAGGACTTCTGGCATCTGTGCTTTTCCAAGCGCTTTCAAGCCTTTAGCCGTCGGAACGCGCTTCCGGCGTCTGTGACACACGCATCGGGCGGGCGGAGCAAGTGGCGGACGATTCCAGGACTTCAGATGTGGGCGACCGTTACGCCCGGGCCCTTTTCGATCTCGCGAACGAGACCGGGTCGATCCGGGCCGTCGCAGGCGACATGGCGTCCCTCCGGCGCATGCGCGCGGACTCGGCTGACCTCAGGACCCTTCTGGCTTCGCCGGCCTTCACCTCGGCCGACAAGGTCAACGCCCTGGGCGCCCTTGCCGGGAAGGCGAAGTTCTCCGAGACCACCCGCAAGTTCCTCGGCCTTCTGGCCTCCAACGGCCGGGCCGCCGCCCTGCCTGACGTCATCACCGCCTTCGAGGCCCTCGACGCCGCCGCCCGCGGCGCCGTGTCCGCCGTTGTGACCACCGCTACGCCGATGAGCGCCGCCCAGTCCAAGGCCGTGGCCGCCGCCCTGCAGACGGCGCTCGGTAAGGCCCCCGAGATCGAGACCCGCGTGGACCCCGCCCTCCTGGGCGGCATCCGCGTCCGGGTCGGTTCCAAGCTCTTCGACGCTTCGCTTCGCTCGAAGCTCGATTCCCTCAAGTTCGCCCTGAAGAGAGCGTAAGCCATGGATATCCGCGCCGCCGAAATCTCGGCCATCCTGAAGTCCCAGATCGCCAACTTCGGCCAGGACGCCGATGTCTCCGACGTCGGGCAGGTCCTGTCCGTCGGCGACGGCATCGCCCGGGTCTTCGGCCTCGACAACGTCCAGTCGGGCGAAATGGTCGAGTTCCCGAAGGCCGGCGTGAAGGGCATGGCCCTGAACCTGGAGCGCGACAACGTCGGCGTCGTGATCTTCGGCGAGGACCGCGCCATCGCCGAGGGCGACGAGGTCCGCCGCCTCTCCGAGATCGTGGACGTTCCGGTCGGCAAGGGCCTGCTGGGCCGGGTGGTGAACCCGCTGGGCGAGCCGATCGACGGCAAGGGGCCGATCAAGAACGTGGCCGAGCGCCGCCGGGTGGACGTCAAGGCCCCGGGCATCATCCCGCGGAAGTCCGTGCACGAGCCCGTGCAGACCGGCCTGAAGGCCATCGACACCCTGATCCCGATCGGCCGCGGCCAGCGCGAGCTGATCATCGGCGACCGCCAGACCGGCAAGACCGCCGTGGCCGTCGACACCATCCTGAACCAGAAGGCGATGAACGCCGGCGATGACGAGAGCGCCAAGCTCTACTGCATCTACGTCGCCATCGGCCAGAAGCGCTCCACGGTCGCCCAGATCGTGAAGACCCTGGAGGAGCGCGGCGCCCTCGGCTACACCATCGTGGTCTCGGCCACCGCCTCCGAGCCGGCCCCCCTTCAGTTCCTGGCCCCCTTCGCGGGCTGCGCCATGGGCGAGTGGTTCCGCGACAACGGCATGCACGCCGTCATCATCTACGACGACCTGTCCAAGCAGGCGGTCGCCTACCGCCAGATGTCCCTGCTGCTGCGCCGCCCGCCGGGCCGCGAAGCCTATCCGGGCGACGTCTTCTACCTGCACTCCCGGCTGCTGGAGCGCGCCGCCAAGCTCAATGACGAGAACGGCAACGGCTCCCTGACCGCCCTGCCGGTCATCGAGACCCAGGCCAACGACGTCTCGGCCTACATCCCGACCAACGTGATCTCGATCACCGACGGCCAGATCTTCCTCGAGACCGACCTCTTCTTCCAGGGCATCCGCCCGGCGGTGAACGTCGGCATCAGCGTCAGCCGCGTGGGCTCCTCGGCCCAGATCAAGGCCATGAAGACCGCTGCCGGCCCGATCAAGGGCGAGCTCGCCCAGTATCGGGAAATGGCCGCTTTCGCGAAGTTCGGCTCTGACCTCGACGCCACCACCCAGCGCCAGCTGGCCCGCGGCGAGCGCCTGACCGAGCTGCTCAAGCAGCCCCAGTACGCCCCGCTCTCCGTCGAGGAGCAGGTCGCCGTCGTCTACGCCGGCACCCGCGGCTACCTGGACGGCGTCGCCACCGCCGACGTCGGTCGCTACGAGCAGGAACTGCTGAAGCACCTGCACGGCAAGCACCAGAAGCTGCTCGACACCATCCGCGAGGGTAAGGCGCTGACCGACAAGGTCGAGTCCGAGCTGCGCGGCGTGCTCGACGCCTTCACCGCCACCTTCGCCTGAGGCCGGACCGGAACCGCCCGAGATGGCCAGCCTGAAGGAAATGCGCAATCGGATCGGAAGCGTGAAGGCCACGCAGAAGATCACGAAAGCGATGCAGATGGTCGCAGCCGCCAAGCTGCGGCGGGCGCAGGACAACGCCCAGAACGCCCGTCCCTACGCCGACCGCATGGCGTCGGTGATCGCCAACCTGGCCGCCGGCGTCTCTGGCGACGGGGCGCCGAAGCTCCTCGTGGGCACGGGCTCCGAAGCCCGGCAGCTGGTGATCGTCGCCACCTCCGATCGCGGCCTGGCGGGCGGGTTCAACTCGTCCATCGTCCGGATGGCGCGCGAGCGGATCAACCGGCTCCTCGCCGACGGCCGGGACGTCCGCCTGATCACCATCGGCAAGAAGGCCCGCGAGCAGCTCCGCCGCCAGTATGGCGAGCGGATCGTCGAAAGCTATGAAGCGGGGGGCAATCCCTCGCTCGCCACCGCCCAGGACGTGGCCGCCAAGGTGGCCGAGCTGTTTGACGCCGGCGAGATCGATGTGGTGTCGCTGCTGTTCAGCCGCTTCAAGTCGGTGGTTGTCCAGACCCCGACCTTCGTCCAGCTGATCCCCGCCCAGGTCGCTGGCGCCGAGCCCGTCGACCTCAAGGGCGCTGGCTACGAGTACGAGCCGGATGCCGAGGGGATTCTCGAGACCCTCCTGCCGCGCAATCTCACCGTCCAGGTTTTCTCGGCCATGCTCGAGAACCAGGCCGGGTTCTACGCCGCCCAGATGGCGGCCATGGACAACGCCACCCGCAACGCTGGCGACATGATCGCCAGCCTGACCCTCCAGTACAACCGTTCACGCCAGGCGCAGATTACCAAGGAGCTGATCGAGATCATCTCCGGCGCCGAGGCGCTCTAACCGAGAGAGTCCGAAACCATGGCTACGACCCCCAAGGCCCCCGCCACGACGGCCGCCGCGAAGCA
>JBJTFE010000172.1:0-4076 GCA_046093265.1 Phenylobacterium sp.
GCGTTCACACCCTCATTCGGCGTTCGCGGGGCGCCCCCTGATGGGTAGAATTGGGATCTGTATTTCCCCCCCGTCCCCGGTGGTGGTGGACCGGGGCCAACGCCCCGGGGCGGAGGGGTGGCTGCGGGGGCGCCGGTGCACCCCCTCACCCCGCTCTACGGGGATCGCCCCCTGATGGGGAGCAATTAAGCTGTTGTAAGTCCTCTACCTCCTGAGGCGGAGGTGGACCGCGAAGCGGGCCGGAGGGGGTCTGCGGAGAGGCCATCGCGCCCCTCGCCTCTTCACGCCCTCCGGAGCGAACTCCTGGCCCCCTACTCTGCGGGTTCGGCAGGGACGGAGCGGCGGGCCATGAGCCGGTCGAACTCGGTCCAGACGCCCGCGTCACCGTGCCACTGGCCGCGGGTGGCGGCCTTGGAATACTCGGTGGAGCGCGCCTCGAAGAAGTTGGCGTGCTCGACGCCCGAGATCATCGACTGAAGCCAGGGCAGAGGGTTTTCCTTGACACCGTAGACTTCCGGCAGGGCCAGCTGGCGCAGGCGCCAGTCGGCGATGAAGCGGATGTAGGCCTTGATGTCGTCCGGGGTCATGCCCTGCACCTCGCCGGCCGAAAAGGCGAGGTCGATGAACTTGTCCTCGAGGCTGACCACCGTCTTGCAGCAGTCGACAATGTCGTCCGCGACCGCCGGCGTGACCGCCCCGGTCTCCTGGTTGAAGGCATGATAGAGCTTGATGATGCCCTCGCAGTGCAGGCTCTCGTCGCGGACGGACCAGGACACGATCTGGCCCATGCCCTTCATCTTGTTGTGCCGCGGGAAGTTCATCAGCATGGCGAAGCTGGCGAACAGCTGCAGGCCCTCGGTGAAGGCGCCGAACATGGCCAGGGTCCGGGCGATATCCGCCTCGGTGTCGACGCCGAACTGCTGCATGTAGTCGTGCTTGGCCTTCAGCTCCTGGAACTCCAGGAAGGCCGTGAACTCGGAATCGGGCATGCCGATGGTCTCGAGCAGCAGGGCGTAGGCGGCGATGTGGATCGTCTCCATGTTGGAGAACGAGGCCAGCATCATCTTGATCTCGGTCGGACGGAAGACGCGCGAATAGCGCTCCATGTAGTTGTCGTTCACCTCGACGTCCGACTGGGTGAAGAAGCGGAAGATCTGCGTGAGCAGGTTCCGCTCACGGTCGTTGAGCTTGGCGGCCCAGTCCTTGAGGTCCTCGCCGAGGGGCACCTCCTCGGGCATCCAGTGGACCTGCTGCTGACGCTTCCAGAAGTCGTAAGCCCAGGGATAGCGGAAGGGCTTGTAGGCATAGGACGGCGTGAGCAGGCCAGGCAGGTCGGACTTGGCGGGCACGATCAGGCTCTCCTCGGGGACGCGGTTGAACTCATGGGCTCAGGACCCGATCTAGGCATGGGTCGCCCCCGATATCTAGGGGGCCTCTCACGCCAGGGCCCAACATTTTGTGAATGGCCTGGGGACAGCCCGCCTACTGGCAGGCCAGGCATTCTTCGTAATCTGTGCGCCCGGCATCGACCATCTCGACGCTGGCCGCCGCCTCGGCGCCCGCGTGGGCGGCGCGCTGGACCGACTTTGAACGCAGGTAGTAGAGCGACTTGCACCCCTGCTCCCAAGCCGACCAGTGCAACATATGGAGGTCCCACTTGTCGACATCGCCAGGCAGGAAGATGTTCACCGACTGGGACTGGCAGATGTCCGGCGTACGGTCTGCGGCAAGTTCGATCACCCAGCGCTGGTCCAGCTCGAAGGCGGTCTTGAAGACATCCTTCTCGTCCTGGGTCAGGAAATCGAGGTGCTGGACGGATCCCTCGTTCTCGAGGATCGAATCCCAGACGCCAGGCGTGTTCTGGCCCCGGTCGTCCAGAAGGCGTTCAAGATAAGGGTTCCGGACCGCGAAGGTGCCGGACAGGGTCTTGTGCGTGTAGATGTTCGCCGGGATCGGCTCGATGCCGGCGCTCGTGCCGCCGCAGATGATCGAGATCGAGGCGGTCGGGGCGATGGCCAGCTTGTGCGAGAAGCGTTCCATCACGCCGCGCTCGGCGGCGTCCGGGCACGGCCCGCGCTCAGCGGCGAGGGCCCGCGAGGCGGCGTCGCACTGCCGGCGAAGATGCTTGAACAGCCGCATGTTCCACGACTTGGCCATGGCCGACTCGAAGGGCACGTTCTGCATCTGCAGGAAGGAATGGAAGCCCATCAGGCCCAGGCCCACCGAGCGCTCCCGGCGGGCGGCGTAGATGGCGTTGGACATGCTGGAAGGCGCACGGGCGATGAAGTCCTCGAGGACATTGTCGAGGAAGCGCATGACATCCTCGATGAAGGTCGGATGATCGCGCCATTCGAGGAAGGTCTCGGCGTTGACCGAGGACAGGCAGCAGACCGCCGTCCGCTCCTTGCCCAGGTGGTCCAGGCCAGTGTGCAGCATGATCTCCGAGCATAGGTTCGACTGGCGGACGGACAGGCCCAGGTCGCGCTGGTGCTGCGGCATGGACCGGTTCACCGTGTCGGAGAAGATCAGGTAGGGCTCGCCCGTCTGCAGGCGGATCTCGAGGATCTTTTGCCACAGGCCCCGGGCGTCGACCTCGCGGATCACTTCGCCGGTCTTGGGCGAACGCAGGCCGAAGGGCCCACCGTCGCGGACCGCCTCCATGAATTCGTCTGTGATGGAGATGCCATGGTGCAGGTTGAGGGACTTGCGGTTGAAGTCCCCGGACGGCTTGCGGATCTCGAGGAACTCCTCGATCTCCGGATGGTGGATATCCAGGTAGACGGCGGCCGATCCGCGGCGCAGGGATCCCTGGCTGATGGCGAGGGTCAGGCTGTCCATGACCCGGATGAAGGGGATGATGCCGCTGGTCTGGCCGGCGCCCTTGACCTTCTCACCGATGGAGCGAACCCCGCCCCAATAGGTGCCGATGCCGCCGCCGTTTGAGGCGAGGGCCACGTTCTCGTTCCAGACGCCCTGGATCCCGTCGAGGGAGTCGTTCACCGCGTTCAGGAAGCAGGAGATGGGAAGGCCGCGATCGGCGCCCCCATTCGACAGGACCGGGGTGGCCGGCATAAACCAGAGGCGGGAGATGTAGTCATACACCCGCTGGGCGTGGTCAGCGTCGTCCGCGTAGGCGGTCGCCACGCGCGCGAACATGTCCTGATAGGACTCACCCGGCAGGAGATAGCGATCCTCCAGAGTGGTCTTGCCAAAGTCGGTCAACAGGGCGTCCCGGGTACGGTCTACCTGGACCTTGCGGACCAACTGGAGCTGCGGGCGTTCCAACCGTTCGGGCGTCGCCTGAACCGCCGCTTCAAACTTACGCCTGACCGCTTCACCGCCGCTCATGCCCTGCACCCGCAATCCTCGTTAGCGACCCGAGCGTCGCCGCCGTCGCCTTTTGCCAACATATCTATATCTAGTGGGCGCCCCGCCCGACTACGCAACATCATGGGGCCATGACCCTAATGACTCGTCAACGGGGCGGGCGACTTCTCCCCGGAGGTTTTTTGCTAACGGGAGGTTAACAAGAGGCTTGACGCTTGAACATGCAGGAGTTTCGGGTCCGGCTCGGGGTCGTGATCACGAGACTGTGATCACAGTCCTGCAGACGCCGGATTGAGGGCAAGCGGTCCGGCGAGAGCCTTCACCGACGAAAAAGGGGCCCGGTCTTTCGACCAGGCCCCGATCTCTTCAGGCGTTCCCGCCGTCGATCGAAATCAGAAGTTGATATCGATCGTCGAGCGGCGGTTCAGGGGCTCCTTCACGCCGTCGCCAGTGGCGACCGCGAGCTGGGTTTCACCCTTCCAGTCCACCTGCATCAGCTGCTGGCCAACGCCCTGACCGACGAGAGCGTCGGCGACAGCCTTGGCCCGGCGCTCGGAGAGGCGGACGTTGTAGGCTGGCGAACCGGACGAGTCGGTGTGGCCGACCACGATCACGCGGGTCGCGTTACCGGCCTTGGCGTACTCAGCCGCTTCGGTGACGATGGTCTGAGCTTCAGGCGTCAGGATCGACTGATCAAACGGGAAGTAGACCACGAACTGCTTGCCCTCAATCCGGCGTCTGCAGGACTG
>JBJTFE010000173.1:0-12380 GCA_046093265.1 Phenylobacterium sp.
GCGCAGCGGCCCAGGACCTCCCAGGGGAATTCGAAGAAGTCGGCGGTCATGCCGTCCGTGGAGGTCACGGCGCGCAGGGCCAGGACATCCTCGTAGGTGCGCGCGTCCCCCATGACGCCGACGGTCTTGACCGGCAGGAGGACGGCGAAGGCCTGCCAGATGCTGTCATAGAGGCCCGCCCGGCGGATCTCCTCCAGGTAGATGGCGTCGGCCTTCTGCAAGACGGCCACCTTTTCCGGCGTGATCTCGCCGGGGATGCGGATGGCGAGGCCCGGCCCCGGGAAGGGATGGCGGCCGACAAACTGCGGAGGCAGGCCCAGCTCCACGCCCAGGGCGCGGTCCTCGTCCGTGAAGAGCTCGCGCAGGGGCTCGACCAGCTTCAGCTTCAGGTAGTCCGGCAGGCCGCCGACATTGTGATGGCTCTTGATCACCGCCGAGGGCCCGCCCCGGGCGGAGACGCTCTCGATCACGTCGGGATAGAGGGTGCCCTGGGCCAGAAAGGCTGCGCCCTCGATCTTCGCCGCCTCGCGATCGAAGACATCGACGAACAGCCTGCCGATGGTCTTGCGCTTGGTCTCCGGGTCCGTGACGCCTTTCAGCTCGCCCAGGAAAAGGTCACCTGCATCAACGTGCACCAGCGGAATGTTTTGGTGGTCGCGGCCTCCTGCTCCCGCAGTACGCCAATGATCTGCGCCTCGTTGAACCTGCTCTTCCTCACGTCCGTCTCCTTGGATGACGGGCTCTCAATCAGATCGCGGGATCAGGAAGGGGGCAGGTCACGAACTGCAGCCCCGGCCGGGCGCGCCCACGGCACTGGCGCTTGAAGACTTCGAGACTGCCTTCGACGACGGCCTGCTGATCCGGGTGACCGGCGACATCATCGCCCTGTCCCCGCCGCTTATCCTCGAGACCGGGCATGTCGACCGCATGGTCGGGACCCTGCGGGCCGTACTGGCGACGGTGGAGTAGGGCTCCGCCCTGCAGCGGGTTCACCGGCAGCTTCGGGGACACCCGGGCGCACCGCTCGGTCGCGCACTTCGGAGGAACACCTGTCCGTCGTCCTGCCAGTCATGGCTCGACCCTCTCAGGAGTTGGAGCCGCCAGGAAATCAGAGACGGTTCAAGTTGGCGTTGGACTGACAGCAACGGAGGAATTGCCTTTGCAAGCCCGCAATAGCAAATGATATACGATTATACCTTTTGCGCGGTCCGCCCGCGCCACTGCGGGGTTTGGATGGCTGGGGCCAAGGCCACAAGGGGTCGCACGCTCGTTGAGAAGATCGCCGCCAAGGCGTCGGGTCAGGAGGACGCGCGCGCGGGCGATCTGGTGACGGCCGAGGTGGACCTCTGCTTTGCCCATGACAGCTCTGGACCACGCCGCTGGGCGCCGATGCTGGCGGAGATTGGGCGCGGCCTGTGGGATCCGTCCAAGGTCGTGATCGCGTCGGATCACTATGTGCCTGCGGTTGACGCCGAAAGCGCGGCGATTCTGAGCCTGACACGCCAGTTCGCTGCCGAACATGGCGTGGGCCGCTTCTACGACATGGAGGGGATCGGCCATATGCTGCTGGCCGAACGAGGACTCGTGCGGCCTGGCATGCTCGTGGCGGGGGGCGACAGCCATACGCCTATGGCGGGTGCCTTCGGGGCCTATGCCGCAGGATACGGAGCGACAGATATGGCGGCGATCGCCGCAACGGGTCGCACCTGGCTGGAAGTGCCCGCGACGATCAGGGTGGAGTGGCGCGGGGCCCTGGCGGACGGGGTGACGGCCAAGGACGTAATGCTGTTCCTGTGCCGCGAACTGGGTATGGACAATGCCTTCCGCGCCGTGGAGTTCGCCGGTCCAATGGTCGAGGCCATGTCCATGCCCGAGCGGCTGGTCTTGACCAATATGGCCGCCGAGCTGGGAGCCGAAACCGGGATCGTGGCACCGGACGCGACCACCTTTGCCTGGCTGAGGGAGGTCGGAGCGCCGGTCGAGGATGAGGCGGCGGCGCGGGCCTGGACGTCCGATCCGGACGCGGACTATGGAGCTTTACACCGGTTCGACGCGGGCGCGCTTGAACCCATGATCGCCCTGCCCCACTCCCCCGCCAACAGTGTGTCGGTCGCCGGTGCCGCTGGTCGCCGTATCGACCAAGCCTATGTCGGAGCCTGCGTGGGAGCAAAGCTGGAAGACCTGCAGATGGCCTCGCGGGTGCTGGTGGGCCAAAGGATAGCGCCTGGCGTGCGGTTGCTCGTCGCCCCGGCGTCATCGCAGGTTACTGAGGCCGCCGCGCGAGACGGGACCCTGGCCTGTCTGATGGCGGCCGGGGCCACCCTTATGCCCTCAGGTTGCGGGGCCTGCGCGGGCATGGGCGCGGGCCTGCTGGCCGATGGCGAGGCTTGCATCTCGACGACCAATCGGAATTTCAAGGGCCGGATGGGCCATGCAGGAGCCGAGGTCTATCTCGGTTCGCCCTATAGTGTGGCGGCTGCAGCCATCGCCGGAAGGATCATCGATCCGCGTGGTTACCTCGGTCAACGGAGGGCGACGGCATGACCCTGCCCGACAGCGGCCGGGCCTTCGTGTTCGGCGACCAGATCGATACCGACCTCCTGGCACCAGGCCACCTGATGAAGCTCGATCCGGACGCTCTGGCAAGCCACTGCCTGGAGGCCATCGATACGACGTTCGCGAGCAGCGTACGCGCGGGAGACTTTGTCGTAGCCGGGCTGAATTTCGGTCTGGGGTCGTCGCGCGAGCAGGCCGCAGTCTCACTGATTCGCTTGGGGGTGCGAGCCGTCATCGCCCGGTCTTTCGCGCGAATCTTCTGGCGCAATGCCATCAACCTGGGCCTACCCGCGATAACTCTCGCCGCCGCGCACGAGGTCACGGCCGGCGACCGGCTAAGCCTCGATCTGCAGGCGGGCAAACTGATCAATGAGACTTCGGGTCGGCTCTATGCGTTCGCCCCCTTCCCCGACCACCTGACGGCGATGATGCGCGATGGAGGGCTGATCGCCCATCTGAAGCGTTCCGCCTCTGAACCCACCGGAGCCGCCGCTTGAGCCTGAAAGCCCGCCTGACTACGCCGGGACCGGCGGTCCACGCACCGGGTGCATTCGACGCCCTGTCGGCCCTGCTGATCCAGCAGGCGGCCTTCGAGGCCGTCTACTTGTCCGGAGCGTCTATCGCGTACACCCAACTTGGACGGCCAGACCTTGGGCTGGTTAGCTTCGACCACGTCGCAGACGTGGTGGCCCGCATCTGCGAGCGGGTGGACATTCCCCTTATCGTCGATGCCGATACAGGCTTCGGGAACGCCCTGAACGTGGCGCGGACGGTCAAGGTTTTCGAGCGCAACGGGGCCCGCGCCATCCAGGTGGAGGATCAGACCTTCCCGAAACGCTGCGGACACCTGGCCGGCAAGGGCGTGGCCTCGACCGAGGAGATGGTCGGCAAGGTCCATGCGGCGCTGGATGCCAGGAGATTCGACGAGACCCTGATCATCGCCCGGACCGACGCCATCGCGGTGGAGGGGTTCGAACCCGCACTGGAGAGAGCGGTCGCCTATGCAGAGGCCGGTGCCGACGTTGTCTTCGTCGAGGCCCCGCGCGACCTGGAGCAGATGAAACGCATCGTGACGACGCTCGGCCGCACGCCCGCCATGGCCAATATGGTCGAGGGCGGAAAGACGCCGATACTGACCCGGGACGCCCTGGGCGAGATTGGCTTCAGGCTGGTTATCAGCCCTGGTGCCCTGGTGCGCGCCCTGATCCCGGCGGCGGAGAGCTTCCTGAGGGCGCTCGGATCGGAAGGGTCGACCTTCAGCTACAGGGACAGGATGACGGACCTCGCCGGGGTAAACGCCCGCATCGGCCTGGAGGAGATGTTGGCGCTCGGCGACCGCTACGGGCGGGAGCGAGAGGAAGCGGCCGAGTGAACCGCTCCGATCCCAACCTCTATGACCACTGGCCCTATCGCGACCGGCCGAAGATCACCTGGCCGGGCGGCAAGGCCCTAGCCTTCTGGATCGCGCCCAACATCGAATTCTACGAGTTCGACCCGCCGGTGAACCCGGCGCGACCCGGCTGGCCGCGCCCGGCCCCGGACGTGGTCGGCTATTCCCAGAGGGACTGGGGCAATCGGATCGGGCACTGGCGGCTTCAGGACCTGCTGGACCGGCACGGGCTGAGGGGGTCCGTGTCTCTGTCGATCGGGCTGATCGACCACCACCCCGAGATCATCGAAGCAGCGAACGCGCGGGGCTGGGAGTTCTTCAGCCACGGCATCTACAACACCCGCTACTCCTACGGCATGGACGAGGCCCAGGAACGGGCAATCCTGGTCGACTCGATCCGCTCGGTCGAGGCCGCGACGGGCCAGCGCATCCGGGGTTATCTGGCGCCCGCCCTGACACACACGGCGCGGACCCTTGATCTGCTCGGCGAGCACGACTTCTGGTACTCCTGCGACCTGTTCCAGGATGACCAGCCCCAACCACTGAAGACGAGGACCGGGCGGCTGGTCTCCATGCCCTATTCGCTCGAGGTCAACGACGTCATCGGCTACTCGGTGATGGGCTTGGACCCTTGGCGATATGCCGACATCCTGAAGCGTCATTTCGACCAGCTGCTGGCCGAGGGGCGCGAGAGCGGAACGGTGATGTGCATACCGCTGCACGCTTATCTGGTCAGCCAGCCGCATCGTATCCGGGCCTTCGAAGAGGCGCTGGAGCACATAATGGGCCACCCCGACGAGGTCTGGTTCGCGACGGGCTCGGAGATCGCAGCTCACTACCTTGAGCACTGCTGGGATCAGACGGTGGCCGACATTCAGCGGCGCGGCCTGGCGACAGGCGGGTATGGGTTCGACGATGCCGCTGCCTGAGGAGCATCTTATCTATCCACACCGGCGACGCGGCATGGACCAGTCGCTCTACGACTGGCGGCCGACGACGGCGCGGCCCAGGGGACGCTGGCCCGGCGACCGCGAGATGGCGGTCATGATTGTGATGCCGGTCGAGTGGCACATGCTTGATCCTTCGGAAAAGCCGTTCAAGCATCCCGGTGCCATGCAAACCGCCTGGCCGGACCTCCGGCACTACACGACAAGAGACTATGGCCCCCGCGTCGGGGGCTTCCGCCTGCTACGGGCGCTGAAGGAGGCGGGGCTGAAGGCGACTGTTCCGGTGAACGGCATCGCGATGGAGCGTTACCGGCCGCTGGTCGAGGCGGCGCTCGAGGATGGGCACGAGGTCGCAGCTCACGGCTGGTCGACGGATGCGATCCATCATTCGGGTTTGTCCGAGGGCGAAGAGCGGGCGCTGGTGGCGCGCGCACGCGAGGCTTTCGAGCGCGTGGGCCTGAAGCCCCGCACGTGGATGAGCCCGGCGCGGCAGCAGTCATTCCGCACCCTGTCGTTGATCGCCGAGGCCGGCTTCGACGTCTGCCTGGACTGGGAGCAGGACGAGGTACCGGTAGCGATGACGACTGAAGCCGGGATGGTTCACGCCGTGCCGCTGATGAACGAGCTTGACGACCGGACCCTGCTGATCGATCGGCGACAGACAGAAGACGTGTGGATCGATCAGGTGCTGGAGGCGGCGGCGTATCTTAAGGCCGACGCTGGAACCGACGACCGGCGGGTGCTGGGCTTCACCCTGACGAGCTACGTCGCGGGCCAGCCGTTCCGGATGAGCGCCGTGCGCCGCATGCTCGCGGGTCTGGCGGAAGTTCGGGCGTGGTCGGCGACGGCGTGCGAGATCGCTGCCGCCTATTCTCCTACCGGGAGGTCGGTAAGTACCTGATTCAGTTCGACGTAGTGACCGTCGGGGTCATAAACCGACGAGAAGCTCACGCGGATCACGCTGGTCCCGTCGTAGCCGGGATAAGTCACCACATGAGGCGTCTCCCCTACCCGCACGCCCGGCGAGGCAGCGGCGCGGGCGAAGACCTCTTCCTGGTTCTGGACGTTGAACACGAGCACGATGTCGCCGGGATGCAGGACGTTGTCGTCCGGGGCGCGCTCGGGCCGGGGCTGGCGCTCAGGCCTAGTGTATTCCATCAGGCCGAGGATGCCGATGTAGTCGTCATTGGCGCGCAGGAAAACGAGCCGCAAAGACCGCTCGGCCGCCTCGTCGTTCGGGGCGTCTCGCGGCGTACGGATCACGTTGTCATAGATCGGCACAAGACCGATCGCCCGGTAAAAGGCCAGAGATGCCTCGATGTCACGCACAACCAGGGTGGTGCGCCGCAAGTCCAGCGGAACGCGCTGGTCGGCCGACACCCGCTTGGGAGTGGGCTCGGCAATTGCGCCGGCGGCACAGGAGGAGGCCGCCAGGACCGAAGCCACCAGCAGGGCGCGGATCATCGGACAGTCTCCAGGTGGTTCAGGACATCGGCCGCCGGCAGGACATCGGCGTACTTCAGCAGCAGGTCCGTCAGGTTGGCGTAGTGGTAGCTCTCGTGCTTGTCGGCGACGCATTCGACCGGGACGATCGTCCGGTATCCGCGCGACAGGCTTTCCACGGCCGTGGCGCGAACACAGCCCGAGGTCGAGCCACCGGTGACGATCACCGTGTCGATGCGATGCCAGATCAGATAGCTCTGCAGCGGTGTCTCATGAAATGCTGACGGCATACGCTTGTCGAAGATCAGGTCGACCTCGCAGTCGGGCCGAGCGCGCGGATCAAACGCATGACGGTCCGAGCCGAACCGGATGTTCTGCAGGCTGTCGGGCGTGTCGCTCCGCGTGCCCCAAACGCCCGCGTCGCCGCCGTCGGGCTTGTAACAGACGCGGGTCCAGACGACCGGCAGACTCGCGGCGCGAGCAGCATCGCTGATCCGGTTGATCCAGGCTATCTGGTCCGGGTCAGTCACGTATGCTGTCTTCGGAAAAAGGTCCGGCCGGGTGTAAGCTTGCTGCACATCGACATTGACGACAGCGGATCGCTGGCCAAAGCCGAAACCGCGGCGCGCCGGGTTCGCCCGCACTTCCTCGTAGATCAGTCTGGCGGGCCGGTCGTCGCGGGTCATCGTGGGTTCGAAACGCAGATCGCCCATCATTTCGGCTCTCCGGACTGAAGGTGCCGGATCTCCTGAAGTCCCGTCGGCGGCGCTCGCCAGAGCGGAGCCTCCGTCTCGACGTAGTCGCGCAGCGAGGCGGGCACGTCCTCCCATTGGTCAATGCGCCAGGTAATCAGGTGCATGATGGCCGGCCCACCGCCTGCCCACGCAGGGGCATCTCCGTACCGGACCCAGGAAAGCTGGTTCGGATTGGAGGCCCCGCCCGGTGCCTGGATGAAGAAATCGTAGTTCTCGAAGGCCTGGTAGCTGCGTCCCCCGCTGGTTGGGATGTCCAGAAAAAGCGGCGCGGTGAACACGTACGCGTCGCCGATCCGGCGCGCCTGCATCGTATTGCCCGGTCCGATGCGCTGAACGCGCGCGCCCGAGCCTTGCTCCACCATCGTTGTCAGGCGATCACCGACCAGCTCATAGGTGATGAACTGATAGGGATAGGCCACCGGTTCGACGGCGACTCCGTTCCTCTCCCGCAGGATTTCGTTCGATTCCGGGTCCCGATAGACGTAAATCTTGCGCGAGAACTGCCGCGCCAGCGCCCGCCCTGGATCCGGGCGATCGGATGTCGATGCGTCGAAGCCTTCGACCCGCGCGAGCAGATCGCCCGACGGGTAGGCCCGCAGAGTGCCGAGGGAATACCAGTAGACCGGACGCCCCGGCCCGGTGCGAGCATCGACAAATACGTCGAAGCTTTCGCGGTCGAACCCCTGGCTCCGGGCATCGTCTCCCAAGCCAACCAGGATGGCTGCGGTGAACGCAAGCAGGGTCAATCGTCGCATGTGTGCGCCTCCAATCCGCAAACAAGGTACCCGCGCTTGTCGGCGGCTCCAAATGATATAAGAGTATACCAATAGAACCGGGCGGAGGTCCGGGTCCACATCGCAAACCGGGGTTCCATTTCATGCGTTTTTCCGTTTCGCTTCTCTCCACCGCCTCCGCCGCCGCCATGTTTGTCGCCCTTCCTGCAGCTGCCCAGGAGAGGCCGTCCGACCAGGCCGTCACCCGCGTCGAAGAAATCATCGTCACTGCCCAGCGCCGGGAACAGAACATCCAGGACGTGCCGATAGCCGTTACGGCCTTCACTGACACCCAGCTGGAAGTCGCGATCGTAGAGGATACGGCCGACCTCGTGCGGGTTACGCCAAGCCTGACGGGGGGTCTGAACACCGGCACGGGTGGCGCCGTCAGCTACTTCATCCGCGGTCTCGGATCCACCGAACAGGTCGCTACATTCGATGTGCCTGTCGCGACCTATGTCGATGAAGTCTACGTCGCCCGCCAGATCGCCAACAACATCACCCTGCTGGACGTGGATCAGATCGAGGTCTTGCGCGGGCCGCAAGGCACATTGTTTGGTCGCAACACAACAGGCGGCGCAATCTCTATCACGACGCGCAAGCCCAATCAGGATTTCCGAGCCTCCGTTGAAGGCACCTACGGATCCTTTGACCGATATACCTTGCGCGGTGCAATCAGTGGACCGCTGAATGACGCCGTCTCGGCGGGCGTGACGGTCCTCCGGATCGGCGATGACGGTTACTCGCGCAGCCTCGTTACAGGACAGGACCTGAACGGAGAGGACACTTGGGGCATCCGCGCGGCCTTGCGTTTCCAGCCGGGCGAGACCTGGGACTGGAACCTGTCCGCCGACTACATCGACCAAGCCAAGACCACCATCGGCGTGAACCCGTTGGATCCCAAGTACACGAGCCGGACGGGATTGAGGCGCGGCAACTGCTCCGACAGCGCGGTGGAGTCGTTCCTGAACCAACGCGTTGGCAACTGTGCCCGCACTCGGGTCACCACCCTGATTTCGAACCTGACCCACGACATGGGCTGGGCCAGTGTCAGCTGGATCAGCGGCTACATATCCACCGATCAGTTTTTCTCGATCGACTTCGGCCTTGGCGGCAGCCCGACACCGTTCGGCGGTTTCGTCATTTCCAATAACGTCGAGACGAGGCAATGGACGCAGGAACTCAAGCTGGTCGGCGAGACCGGCCGCGTCAACTGGGTCGCCGGCCTCTTTTACCTGGATGAGGACAACTCGACCTATCAGGTCGACACCTTCGCCACGACGCCGACGGCCACCAGCGCCCTGGTGCTGGGCGATCGTCTGCTTGATAACGGGACCCGGTCCTTTGCGGCCTACGCCCAGGGCGACTTCGCGATCACAGACCAGCTCACCCTGACGCTTGGGGGGCGTTACACCGATGAGGACAAGGACATCAGTTTCGGTGATCGGACCCGAGCGACCTATCCGGCCGGCTTCATTGGCTTCACCGGCGCCGCGACCTCGCGGCCGACAACCGCGAACCTGATCGCAGCCGGGATACCGGTTTCGCAGTCCACCTCGAAGTTCACGCCACGCGTCGCCCTCACCTACGAATTTAACGATGACGTGATGTTCTTCGCTTCGGTGACCAATGGCTTCAAATCAGGCGGCTGGAACGCGCGCGGCACGACCGCAATCACCAACTCCGCCTTCGGCCCTGAGGAGGCATGGTCGTACGAATTCGGCATGCGTTCTGACCTTCTTGAGAATACGCTGCGGCTCAACTTGACCCTGTATCGTCTGGAGGTGGAGAACCTGCAGCTGCTTTCGGGTCAACCTCGCCCCAGCGGCGGTATCGACTTCGTGACCCGTAACGCGGGTGGCCTCGAAGCAACCGGCCTTGAGGCCGAGATCACCTGGAGTCCGACCGAAGCGCTGGAGATCTATGCCACCGGCTCAATCGCTGATCGGCAATACGTCGACATACCGCTGCGTAACGGCGCAGGTGGCGTGCCGTGTTCAACGACGCCAGAGCCGCTGAACTGTGTGACCACTCGCGACCAGCCGGTCCGTTTCCCGGAGAGTCAGGCCACGCTGGGTGGCCGCTATACCCTGCCCGCCACACTGCTCGACGGCGAGTGGTCGCTGAATGGTTCGATAAGCTACTCTGACGAATACTGGACTTCGACCTACAACGATGCGCGCACCGCGACCGGTGTGCCGTTTGGCGGAGCGACAGCCATTACGGTGCCGTTATCCCTGACCGCAGCAACCACGGTCTACAACATCGGCGTGCGCTACGAGAGCATCGACGGGGCCTGGAAAGCATCGCTGGACTGCTCGAACTGCGGTGAAGAGTATTACGTCACCTCCTCGCTGGTGGGCCTGGCCTATCCGAACGATCCGCGCCGGGTCACCTTCCGCCTGCGCCGGAGTTTCTGAGGCCAGGAGATTGCGCCGCTGCACGCTTCTGGCTGGCGGTGCCATGGGGGCGGTCCTGAACGCTACCCATCACGGGGCGCGAGCGCATAGCAAGCGCCCCGTCCTCGTTCTGGTACACAGCGCCGGCACGGCGGGTGGTGCATGACCTGCTCCTGAAAAACGGGACCGGTTTGAGCTAGAATTTTCTCGTTTTGCGGCAAGGGCCACGGAGCGAGGAGCGACCATGAAGAGGTCGAAGTTCAGTGAGGCGCAGGTGTCGTTCATCCTGCGCCAAGTCGACGAGGGCGCCACGGTTGGCGAGGTTTGTCGCAAGGCCGGGATTTCCGAGGCGACGTTCTGCGTCTGGCGCAAGAAGTACGCTGGCTTGATGCCGTCGGAGATGAAGCGGCTCCGCCAGCTTGAGGACGAGAACGCCCGCCTCAAACGGATCGTGGCGGACCTGTCGCTCGACAAGGAGATGTTGCAGGACGTCATCAAGCGAAAGCTTTAGGACCTGCCCGGCGCCGCCAGCTCGTGGACTATCTGCGAGCGGCCTGGCAGGTCAGCATCCGGCGTGCCTGTGGGGCGCTCCAGGCGGAACGATCCAGTTATCACTACAAGGGTAAGCGGACCGATCCGGTCGCCCTGAAGACGCGGATCAAAGAGATTGCCGAGACGCGGGTGCGCCATGGCTACCGGCGGATCACGGTGTTGCTCAAGCGCGAGGGGTGGCCGGTCAATGGCAAGAAAACATATCGGCTCGACAAGGAGTTGGGCCTGCAGCTGCGCAACAAGACGCCCAAGCGCGAGGTCAAGGCCAAGCTGCGTGAGGACCGTCAGCCGGCCTCTCGGCCCAACGATGTCTGGGCCATGGACTTCCTGCACGATCAGCTGTTCGACGGGCGCAAGATCCGCATTCTGGCGGTCATCGACACCTTCAGCCGGTTCTCGCCGGCCCTGGATCCCCGCTTCGCCTACAGGGCCGCAGACGTTGTCGAAACCCTCGATCGAGCCGGCAAGGTGGTGGGTTATCCCAAGGCCATGCGGGTCGACAACGGCCCGGAATTTGTCTCCCGCGACCTGGATCTGTTGGCCTATCGGCGAGGCGTCACCTTGGACTTCAGCCGGCCCGGCAAGCCGACCGACAACGCCTTCGCCGAGTCCTTCAATGGCAAGGTTCGGGCCGAATGCCTGAACACCGTCTGGTTCATGTCACTCGACGACGCCCGCTCAAAGTGCGAGGCTTGGCGTAGGGACTATAATGAACATTATAAGCGGGGTTCCGACCCCACCTAGCGCTTGAACCGGGATCCTCGGATGGTGCGCGCCCTGATCTGTGGGCGAGCTTAGTTCCATGACGATGCCATCTGACGATGCCATGACGGAGACGGTTGCGGTCCGTTGGGTGGAGATCTTCACGGGCGCGGGCCAGCGCCGGACATGGTCGGAAGAGGCCAAGCGGCAGATCGTCGCCGAGAGCTACAGCGGCCTGGAGACGGCGTGCGCAGTGGCGCGACGGTATGGGCTTTCGCCGACGCAGCTGTTCACCTGGCGAAGAATATTCCGCACGCCGGCTGCGCAGAGCGTGGAGCCGATGTTCGCGCCGGTCTTGGTCGAGCCCGTAAAGCCGGAACCGGCGCCACCCCGCCGCAAGACGCGTCGCCCCCGGCGAGGCGGCATAGAGCTGGAGATCGACGGCGTGGTGGTCCGGGTTGGCTCGGACGCCTCGGCCAAGACCGTGGCGGCGGTGATCGGCGCGCTGAAGGCGCAAAGGTGATCGGCCCATCGGGCGCGGTCCGGGTGCTGGTGGCGACCAAGCCGGTGGACTTCCGCAAAGGCGCTGAAGGCCTGGCTTCGCGCCAGCCTGGAGACCATCAGCCAGAAGACCAAGCTGGCCGAGGCGATCCGCTATGCTCTGTCGCGCTGGACGGGACTGACCCTGTTCCTCGAGGATGGCCGCGTCGAGCTCGACAACCACACCGTCGAGCGCGCGATCCGCCCCCTGGCCCTCAGCCGCAAGAATAGCCTCTTCGCCGGCTCGGACGGCGGCGCCGAGCACTGGGCGGTGTTGGCGTCCCTGATCGAGACCGCCAAGCTCAATGGTCTGGATCCGCAAG
>JBJTFE010000174.1:0-6040 GCA_046093265.1 Phenylobacterium sp.
CGCGAGATCGTCCTCGACACCGAGACCACAGGCTTCGAGCCCCACCTCGGTCATCGCCTGGTTGAGATCGCCGCCCTTGAGATAGAGGATTTCCTGCCGACGGGCCGAAGCTTCCACGCCTACATTGATCCGGAGCGGGACATGCCCGCCGATGCGGAACGGGTCCACGGTCTGTCCGCCGCCTTCCTGAAGGGCAAACCCCGCTTCGCCGACCCTGAAGTGGCGAACGCCTTCCTGGATTTCGTCGGAGAGGCCCCCCTGGTGGCGCACAACGCCGCCTTCGACCGGGCCTTTGTGAACTGGGAGCTGGGCCTCGCCGGTCTTCCGGATCTCCCGGAGCCGCGCTGGGTGGACACCCTGGCCCTCGCGCGACGGCGCTTCCCGGGGATGCAGAACTCCCTCGACGCCCTCTGCAAGCGTTTCAAGGTCTCCCTGTCGGAGCGGGAGAAGCACGGCGCCCTTATCGACGCCCGGCTCCTGGCGGCCGTCTACCTGGAGTTGAGTGGCGGGCGGGAGCGGGGCCTTGAGCTCACCGTGACACAGGTCACCGGCGTGGTCGCCTTTGAGGGCCGATCCGACTATGGCGCCAGGCCACGCCCCTTGACGCCACGCTCCAGCGAGGCCGAGCGCGCAGCCCACGCAGAATTCGTACTGGGAACCCTGAAGTCCGAGCTCTGGAAGACCTGGCTTTGAGCTGGGGGGCCTCAGGCCGTTCCGACCACCACGCCCATGTTCTCGGCCTCGGCCTTGCGGGCGAGATAGACCGCCCCGAAGTCGATCGGATCCAGCATGAAGGGCGGGAAGGAACCGTCCGCCGTCACGTCGGCGATAATCCGCCGGGCGAAGGGAAACAGGAAGCGGGGGCACTCGACCAGAAGGACGGACTCCAGGTTCTCAGCCGGTACGCCCTCCACGGCGAACAGTCCGCCGTACACCAGCTCGACCATGAATACCGGGCCATCCTCGCGGGCGGCGCGGGCGGAAAGCTTCAGGTCGACTTCGAACAGTCCATCCTCCCGGCCCCGGGCGTTCATCTCGACGCCCATGTCGATCCGGGGCTGAGCGCCGCCCGCCCTCAGGACGTCGGGCGCGCGCGGATTTTCGAACGACAGGTCTCTCACGAACTGGGCCAGGATGCGGACCCCGGCCTCTGGCGCGGCATCCGCTGGGCCGCCGGCGGGGAGGGAATCGGCATCTGACATCTGGGGCTCCGTACTGGACCTCTGACCCGCGCGGAGGGGCCCGCAAACGGTGCGGCTGGCTATCATGCGACCGCCGCGTGTGCAATCTCACCCCATGGCGCCCTGTCGCTCGCGGAAAAAGCCTCTATATTGCCCATACCGATGAACACTTTCGCCTGACCCGCCGTGCTCCAGCTGATCCTTCTCGCCGTCGTCGCCGCCGTAGCGCTTCTGCAGCTCTACGCCGTCCTTGGCCGCCGAATGGGCCGACAGCCGGAAGATCGTGCGGCGCAGCCGGAGCCGGCCGCCCCTGTCCGCCGACCCCTGACGCCGATCGCCCTTGAGCCGCCGCCCGTCGAGGAAGCGCCCGTCGGACTTGCGGCCGTCAGGACCCGCGACCCGGGGTTTGACCCCCAGGTCTTCCTCGCCAACGCCAGGAATACGTACCGGACACTGGTCACCGCCTATGCCGCCGGGGACCGCGAGGTGCTTCGGCCGCTTCTGACGCCCGAAGTTCTGGCGGCGTTTGAGGCGGGCATCGACCAGCGTGAAGCGGCCGGCCGCGTGGAGAGCGTGGACATGCCGCACCCGCCACGGGCGGATGTGGAGGACGCCAAGGTCGAAGCCAACCGGATCCGCATTTCGGTGCGTTTCCTGGGTGAACTCGTCCAGACGACCCGCGAGTCCGACGGGGCAGAGCCCCGCGTTTCCGAGCGGCGGACGGCGGAACTCTGGACCTTCGAGCGCGATCTTTCCGAAAAGGACGGCGTCTGGCGCCTCGCCGGTGTCGACGTCGCCGAGGCCTGATCCGTGCGCCTGCCCGGCCTGATCGCCCTGGCCGGGTTGTTGCTGGTCGCCGCCTGCGCAACGCCGACGCCGCCCCGGCAAGGCCCCGTCACGCTCCCGCCCGGCCCTGCAGCGCCGCCTGCGTCACCGCCGCAAGCCCCAGAGCCCGCCACACCCGCCGTCATCCCCCTTTCGGAGCTGCCCGGCTGGGACGCTGAGGACTATGTCGCCGCCTTCGAATCCTGGCGGGCGAACTGCCGGGTCGGCAAGGCGCCGGGTCTGGCCGCCGCCTGCCGGGCGGCGATGTCGGTCGATCTCCTCGACGCCTCCGCCGCCCGCGACTTTTTCGAGACCCGTTTCCTGGCCCAACCCCTGCCGGGCGAAGGGGTTCTGACCGGATACTTCGCGCCGATCTACGACGCGCGCCGGGCCCCGGATACGGAGTTCTCGGCGCCGCTTCGTCCCCGACCCGCCGATCTTCCGACCGAGGGCGGCGCCTATCCGGACCGGGCCGGGATCGAGGCCCGCGCGGCGCCGGACGCGCTGGCCTGGCTGAGGCCTGAAGACAAGTTCTTCCTGCAGATCCAGGGCTCGGGAACCCTGGTCTTCCCGGAGGGCCCGCCCGCCAGAGCGGTCTTCGCCGGGACCAACAGCCAGCCCTTCTCGGGCGTCGCCAACGCCCTGCGCGACCGGGGTCTTCTGGCGGCGGGCCAGACCTCCGCCGAGGGAATCCGCGCCTGGCTGGCCGCCCACCGGGGCCCGGAAGCCGCCGAGATCATGGCGTTGAATCCCCGCTATGTCTTCTTCCGCCTGACGCCGGAGGACGGCCTGCCGCCGCGGGGCGCCGCCGGGGTTCCCCTGCCGCCCGGGCGGGCCATGGCGGTGGACCTGTCCCTGCATGCGCCCGGGGACCTCTACTGGATCGACGCCCGCAGCCCGATCCTGACCGGCGCCTTTCCCGCCTACCAGAGGCTTGTCACCGCGCTCGACACCGGCGGGGCCATCCGCGGTCCGATCCGCGCGGACCTGTACATGGGCCAGGGCCCGGAAGCCGGTCTGGAGGCTGGGCGGATCCGGCATGTTCTGCGGCTCTACCGGCTGGTTCCAAGGCCATGAGGCGGCCACTGCGCTCCGACGAACAAAGGCTCTGGGCGCTCGTGACCGCCACTGTCCACCCGCTGCCGGGACGCGCCAGCCCTGCGTCCCCAGCCGCTGAAGACCGGCCCGTTGCGACGGAGCCGGCGCCCCGCGCGCCTGGGCCGCCGCCGCCGCGCGCCGAGCGTGGACGCCCGGCGATTTCCGCCCCGGCCCCCAAGACGCTGGAGCCCCTGCGGCGAAGGCGTATCTCACGGGAGAGGGACCCTCTCGGCGCCCATATCGACCTTCATGGCCTCTCCCAGGACGCTGCGCGCAACGCCCTGGAGGCTTTCGTCCTCGGCTGCTGGCGCGACGGACTGCGCTCGGTCCTGGTGATTACCGGCAAGGGGCTAAGGGGCGACGGCGTACTGCGCCGGCTGACCCCGGAATGGCTGGCGGCCCCGCACCTTCAGGACGTGGTGGCCGGGGTTTCGGAGGCCCATCGCCGACACGGCGGAGAGGGCGCTCTTTACATCGCCCTCAAGCGGCGTCCGTCCCCCGCCATCTTGACGCCCAGGCTGTGACGCCGACGTGCCCGGCCACGTTGCCGAGGGTGCGCGAGAAGTCCGGGAAGGTTTCCACCGCCAGCAGCAGGGGCAGGAGCTCCATGGGCAGGCCCATGCTCATGAAGATCGGAACCAGGGTGGTGAAGAAGGTGACCGAACTGGCCACTCCGACGGCGGCCAGGCTGACCAGGGCCGCCACCAGAACACCGGAAACAACCTGCGCCGGCGCCAGCGGGACCCCGTAGAGGTGGGCTACATAGAGAGCGACGGCGAGGTTGCCCGCCGGACTGGTGATCCGGAAGAGCGCCACGCCCATGGGCAGGACCAGGCCCCGGACCCTTTCCGGGACGCCCAGCCGCTCGCACGCCGTCAGCATGACGGGCAGGCAGGCCAGAGAGGACTGGGTCGACAGCGCCATGGCCCCGACCGGCGTCATGGCGGCGGCGAGACCCCCGGGCCGAACCCGACCGCCGAAAACGGCGGCGGCCAGACCCATGGCCCCGGCCAGAAGGCAGGCGATGGAGACGACGACCACGTAGTGACCGAGGAGGCCGACGGCGGCGATCCCGGTCCGCGCGCCCACGGTGAGGGCCAGGAGGAAGACCCCCGCAGGCGCCAGAACGAGGACCCAGCGGACGATCACCATCATGGCCGCCTGGACTCCGTCGAGGACCAGGACCAGGGCGTCGCGCCTGCGGGCGTCGAGGCGCGAGACCGCGAGACCGAAAATCAGGGCGAAGACCACAAGCGAGGCCATGGCCCCGTCCGCCGCAGCCTTCACCGGGTTGGCGGGGATGAAGGCGGAGAGCCACTCCGCCAAGGGCGGCGTCTGCGGAATCTGCGCCGCACCGCCCGCCGCCGAAGCCCTCAGGGCCGAGGCGGCCTCGGCGGGCGCCGACCAGACCGAAAGAAGGGCTGGGACGACCAGGGCCGTAAGGCTTGTTGCAACCAGAAGGAGGACGGCGAAAACCGTCAGCGCCCGCCCGGCCAGCCCGCCCCGACCGGCGGTCTCGGCCACCCGCGCCATGCCGGTGACCAGCAGGGCGAACACCAGGGGAATGATGGTCATGCGCAGGGCGTCGAGCCAAACCCCGCCGATCGCCGCCGCCGCCGAGACGAACCCGGCCTCCCCCGGCGGCTGGAAGGCGTGCAGGAGGGCGCCGACCCCGAGGCCTGCGACCAGGCCGGAAAGGATCAGCGTTGTGAGGGATGGCGCCTTCACGAGACCGACCGGGTTCGCCCCGCCTTCTCCGCGAGGCCCGAGACGCCTTCCCGCGCCTCAAGCCGCGCGGCGACCTCGTCCGCCGAAACGCCTGCCGCCGCCAGCAGCACCAGCAGGTGGTAAAGGACATCGGCCGCCTCTCCGGCCAGACCCTCGCCGTCTCCGGAGACCGCGGCGATCACCACCTCGACGGCCTCTTCTCCGAGCTTTCGCGCCGCCCGCGGCGGACCGTCGTGCAGGAGCCGCGCCGTCCAGGACGAGTCCGGGTCCGCCCCGCGGCGGGCCTCGATCACGGCCTCAAGGCGGGCCACGGCTTCGCCCAGCCGGCTCACGCGACGGGCTCCGGCGCCCTCACGGGCACGCCCGCCGCAGCCATGGCGGCCTTGACCTCGGAGATGGAGACATCGCCAAAATGGAAGATGGAGGCGGCGAGGACGGCGTCTGCGCCCCCTTCGGTGACGGCTTCGACCATGTGCCGGGCCTCCCCTGCGCCTCCTGAGGCGATGACCGGGACCTTGACCGCGTTCGTCACCGCCCGCAACAGGCCGAGGTCGTACCCCGAGCGCACCCCGTCCCGGTCCATGGAGGTCAGGAGGATCTCCCCGGCGCCCCGGCGAACCGCCTCGGCCGCCCAGTCGACGGCGTCCAGGCCGGTGTCGCGGCGCCCGCCATAGGTGAAGACACGCCAGCCGCCGCCTTCGACGGCCCGTGCGTCGACGGCGGCCACCACCGCCTGGGACCCGAAGGCGTCGGCGCAGCGCGACAACAGGTCCGGGTCCTCCACCGCGGCGGTGTTCACGCTGATCTTGTCCGCGCCGGCCAGAAGCAGGGCGCGGGCGTCCTCCACGGTCCGAACGCCGCCCCCGACCGACAGGGGCATGAAGCAGACATCGGCCGTCCGGGCGACCACGTCCAGGAGGGCGCCGCGGCCCTCATGGCTTGCGGTGATGTCCAGGAACATCAGCTCGTCGGCGCCCGCCGCATCGTAGGCGCGCGCCTGTTCCACCGGGTCGCCGGCGTCGCGCAGGGAGACGAAGTTGACGCCCTTGACCACTCGCCCGTCCTTGACGTCCAGGCAGGGGATGACGCGGACCTTCAGCATGGTCAGGCGGAGGCCGCCAGGGCCACGGCGGGATCGATCGCCCCGTTGTAGAGGGCGCGGCCCAGAACCGCTCCGGCCACGGGCGTGCCCGGCCGGGCCTTCAGGC
>JBJTFE010000175.1:0-10717 GCA_046093265.1 Phenylobacterium sp.
GAGAGGGCCGGGCCGGTCGCGGCGGCGCCTGACGACCCGCTGGACGATCCGCTCCAGTTACGGGGCCCCCAGGACTTGTCCCTTACACCGAAGCCGTCGAAGGCGATCTCCTCGCCGCCGATCACCAGGCGCCCGGTCGCCCTAAGGCTCTGCTCGAAGTGCCCGTGGCTCCCCCGGGCGGCGAAGTGCGGCTCGGTCAGGGTCTCGACGTCCACTTGCATGGAGAGGTGGGCGGGCGTGTGCCAGCCCTCCGGACGGAGCTTGGCCCGTGTCGTCAGGATCGCGCCGTCCGGAATATCCTGGGCCGGGCCGTCATAGCGAACGGTCCAGCGGCGGAAGGGATCCTCGCAGGCCAGGGCCAGGTTCCCGACCTTCAGGTCGCCGTCATACACCGACAGGTCCTTGCCGATGTCCCGGCGGCCATAGGTGAAGGCCACCCGGCTACCGCCGAGATAGACCGCGTGCAGGGCGTCCGCCCAGCCGTTGCCCGGCCGGAACCCCATCCGGGTGAACATGCCGACGCCGGTCTTCGGATCGACGAAGTTGAAGTAGCAGCTCTCGCTCCAGGCCCGGTCCTCACCGGTCGGGTGCATGGCCTCGTCCGTGCCGGCGACAAGGGTCATTCCGAAGCTCCCAGGTAACTCGCGCCCGGCCCCGTCTCCGGCCGGCGGCGAAACCTATACCGCGACGCCGGCGGTCCTGCACCTCGTGAACCCGGCTTCCCTCATCGGGTCGACCCCGGCATGATGCGAACGAGGGGCGCAGGCCGCCCCGGCCGGACCCTGCCGATCCGGCTCAGAATGAAGGTTGACGAGAACGCCCATGACCCAGCTCCCCAGCCCGCCGCGCGAACGCGCCCTCTATCCCGGCGGGCCGAAGGTTTCCTCCATCGCCTGGGGCATGTGGCGGTTCGCCGGCGATGACCTTGCGGCTGCAGAGGCCCGGATCCAGGCGGCGCTGGACGCCGGCGTCACCCTCTTCGACACGGCGGACATCTACGGCCCCGACAATGGCGAGCCCTTCGGCGCCGCAGAGGCCCTGCTGGGACGGGTGCTGGCCGGAAATCCGGGCCTGCGGGATCGCATGGTCATCGCCACCAAGGGCGGCATTTCCATGGGCGTGCCTTACGACTCCAGCGCCGCCTACCTGAAGACCGCGATCGACGCCTCGCTGGCCCGGATGGGCGTCGAGCACGTCGCCCTTTGGCAGATCCACCGGCCGGACCTCCTGACCCATCCCGCCGAGATCGGCGAGGCGCTTCTGGCGGCGCACCAGGCCGGCAAGATCGGGGCGGTCGGGGTCTCCAACTTCACGCCCTGGCAGGTGGAGGCCCTGGCGGCCCACCTGCCCCTGCCCGTCGTCTCCTGCCAGCCGGAGTTCTCGCCCCTGGCCGTAGCGCCCCTGACCAACGGAGTCCTCGACCAGGCGATCGCTCGGGGCATGGCTGTGCTGGCCTGGTCGCCCCTCGGCGGCGGCCGGTTGGCCAGACCCGCCGATGACCGCACGCGCGAGGTCGCCGCGGCCCTGGACGTCAAGGCCCGGGAGGCAGGGGTGAGCCGGGCGGCGGCGGCCTACAGCTGGATGATGGCCCATCCGGTCAGGCCCATTCCTATCGTCGGGACCCAGTCGACCGCCCGGATCGCCGAGATTCCCGACGCCTACACGCCCACCTGGACCCGGGCTGAATGGTACGAGGTCCTGGTCGCCGCACAGGGAGAACCGCTGCCGTGACCCAAGCCCTGCCGCCCTGCGAAGTCTCCTGGTTCTCCGCACTCTGCGACGACGACTACGAGTTCCTCGGTCTGCCCGACCCGGCGCTGAACTCGAGCTGGGAGCACTGCCGCGACATCGTCCTGCAGGCCGAGTCCGGCGGCTTCGACAATATCCTGCTACCCTCGGGCTACGAGTTGGGCATCGACACCACCGCCTTCGCCGCAGCGATCGCTCCGATGCTGAAGCGCATGCGCCTCCTGATGGCCGTGCGGATCGGCGAGATGTGGCCACCGCAACTTGCGCGCCAGATCGCCACGATCGACCGAATCCTCGGCGGACGGCTGACGGTGAACATCATCTCGTCCGACATGCCCGGCGAGAAGCTGGCGTCCGGCCCTCGCTATGCGCGCACGGTCGAGGCCATGAGCATCCTGAAGACTCTGCTGAACGGCCAGCCGCTGGACCATGATGGGGATTTCTGGAAGCTGAAGCTGGATCCGCCGCGTATCCGCACGGTTTCGGGCAAGGCCCCGCAGCTCTACTTTGGCGGGCTCTCGGAGGACGCCCGCGAGGCGGCCGCCAGGGGTTGCGATGTCTACCTGATGTGGCCAGACCGCAGAGAGGTGGTCGCGGACATCATCGCCGACATGACCGCGCGTGCGGCGCGATACGGTCGCAAGCTCAGGTTCGGCTACCGGGCCCATGTGGTGGTCCGCGACACCGAGGCGGAGGCGCGCACGGCCGCCGACCGCCTGCTCTCCAAACTGGACGCCGATGCGGGCGCCGCCATCCGGGCCAAGTCGCTCGACTCCACCTCGGTGGGCGTCCAGGCGCAGGCGGCGCTGCGCGAAAGCGCGGCCGATGACGGCTATGCCGAGGCGAACCTCTGGACCGGCATCGGCCGGGCCCGGTCGGGCTGCGGGGCGGCGATCGTCGGTGATCCCGATCAGGTGCTGGCCAAGCTGAACGACTACCGCGCCATGGGCATCGAGGCCTTCATACTCTCGGGCTATCCGCACGCCGCCGAGGCCGACCTGTTTGCGCGCCACGTCCTGCCGCGGCTTGAACATGGTCCGCTGATCTGAGGGCGGCGACGGGCCTGGCCGCCCGGTCGGAACGGCTCAGGCGCTCAGTGTGCGAGGTTGACCGGAGCAGGGCCGCGATCCGCGAGGGGCGTGATCTTCGGCAGCCATAGCTGGATCCAGCCCAGCGCCAGCAGGTAGCTGCTGCCGGCGAACACCAGGAGCGGGCCATAGCCAAGTCCCATGGTGAGCACCTTGCCCGCAGCCCAGACGATGCCCATTCCGCCAATGTTGCCGCAGAAGGCGCCGAAGCTGGTGACACGCCCCACCTTGTCGGTCGGCGTCACGTCGGTGATCAGGGCGAACAGGTTGGTGGAGAATCCCTGGTGGGCCGCAAGCACCACGGCCAGTATGCCCGCAGCCGCCCAGGCGTTGGGCGCAGCCAGCGTGGCGGGCAACACGAGCACCAGAAGGCCCGAGCCCAGCATGATCCCCTTGCGCACGCGGTCCACGGGAAGGCCCCGGGACATCAGCGCAGTCGCCAAAGTCCCGCTGAAGAGGGATCCCACGGCGGCGCCGGTGTAGGCCAAAGCGACGGGCCCCCCGAGCGCCACGCCGGACACGCCGAACTGGCGGTGCATCAGGTCAGGCATCCAGAACAGCAGCAACCACCAGGTGGCGTCGGACAGGAACTTCGCGCCCGCAATGGCCCAGGTGCCGCGGTCCTTCAGGATCGGACGGCGCGGAGCATCTGGCTGGGCCGCGGGCGTCGGCGAGGCGTCGAGGGGCGCCTTGCGTGTGGCGATAAGCCAGCAGACCGTCCAGACCACCCCGGCCAGCCCGGCCACCAGGAATGTGCCGCGCCAACCCACGGCGCCCGCCATCACGGGAATGAGCACCGGGGCGCTGATCGCGCCCAGGCTGTTCACGGCGTTGATCACGCCGAACCCTGTAGAGCGCACTTCGGGAGGCAGAATCGTCGCCACCGTCTTGATCATCGAAGGCGTGCCCATGGCCTCGGTCGCGCCCAGTCCGACGCGGCAGAGGATGAACTGCGGGATGCTGTGAGCGAGGCCGTGGGCCATGGCCGCGAGGCTCCAGGTGAAGACACCCAGCGGATTGGCCCACCTCACGCCGATCCGATCGACCAACGGTCCTGCGAACAGCAGGCCGAGCGCCATGGCCCCCTGGAACCAGGCGCCCAGGGCGCCATAGTCCTCGTCGGTCCACCCGAGTTCAGCCGCCATCTCCGGCTTGAGCACCGAGATGATCTGGCGGTCCACCAGGTTCAGGATGCCGGCGAATGTCAGGAGGACGAACAGAAGCCAGCGCATCTGCGGCGTGAGAAGGCTGCCTGCAGCCGCCAGAGTTGACCCGGTTGTCAAGGTCGCACCACTCCCAGACGCCGGCGCAGGGCGCCGCCTGCGCAACTTTTGAGCTTGCTCCTTGGCGTCATCTCGAAGGATGCTCACACTCTGTTTGCGTTGTCATATTCTTTGGAGAGCCAGTTGGCCGAGACGGTCCGCTACGGCCTGGTCGGTGTCGGCATGATGGGCGTGGAGCACATCCACAACCTCGCCGTGACGCCGGGCGCGGTGGTGACCGCAATCGCCGATCCCGTCGAGCGATCGCTCGGCCCGGCCCGCGAAGCGCTGGGTCCGAAGGCCGATCTCGTCACCGCCTTTGAGACGGGCGCCGAACTGGCCCGAAGCGGCCTTGTGGATTGCGTCATCGTCTCCAGTCCGAACCACACGCACCGAGAGGTGCTGGAACCGATGTTCGAGGCCGGACTGCCGATTCTCTGCGAGAAACCGTTGGCCACGACGCTCGAGGACGCGCGCTGGATCGTCGAGCAGGCCGAGCGCGCCGCAGCCCCGTTCTGGACGGCGATGGAGTACCGTTACATGCCTCCGGCCGAGGCCTTCATCGGCGAGGTACACGGCGGCCGGGTCGGAAGGCTGCAGATGCTGTCGATCCGCGAGCACCGCTTCCCGTTTCTGAGGAAGGTGGGCGACTGGAACCGGTTCGCCGCGAACACCGGTGGGACAATGGTCGAAAAGTGCTGCCATTTCTTTGACTTGATGCGGCTCATCACCCGATCGGAGGCCGTCCGGGTCTACTGCTCGGGCGCCATGGATGTGAACCATCTCAACGAAAGCTATGAGGGTCGTCGGCCGGACATCATCGACAACAGCTACACCACCGTCGACTTCGCCAACGGCGTTCGCGCCATGCTGGATCTCTGCATGTTCGCCGACGGCGCCGAGAACCAGGAAGAAATCACCGCCGTAGGTGATGCGGCTCGGCTTGACGTCTTAATTCCTAGTGGACATATAGTGTTTTCGCCGCAGGTTGGGTTCCGCAACCCCAAGCAGGTGGAACGCCGCGTCGTCGACGTGGACGCCACGGCGCTGAAGGCTGGCACCCACCACGGGTCAACGTTCTATGAGCACCAGCGCTTCAATGCGGCGGTGCGCGGAGCGGGCCCGGTGGAAGTGACCGCGCGCGACGGGTTGATGGCCGTGGCGATCGGCTCGGCCGCAGAGATCAGCGCGCGTGAAAAGCGTGTCGTGGAGATGTCGGAACTGGGTTTCTGAGTACCCGGCCCATCGCCGGCGAGACAACAAGAGCGGCGTGCGTACGACAGCGCCGGATATCAATGAGAACGAGAGTTCGGGGAAGCCAATGCAACGTAAGATCCTGATCACCGGGGCCGCCTTCGCCGCCCTCATGACCGCCGCACCCGCCCTGGCCGAGACCGCCAGCGAAGGCGTTGACCTCAGCGAACTGGTCGTCACCGCCCAGAAGCGGGAGGAGAAGCTGCAGGATGTTCCGGCGGCGATCTCGGTCCTGTCCGGCGACGCGCTCGCCGCTCGCGGGTCGGTGAACCTCGAGAGCGCGCAGTACCTCGTGCCCACCCTCAACTTCCGCAAGTCAGGCACCACCATCAATCAGACCCTCTTCCTGCGCGGGGTCGGCACGTCGACCTTCTCGATCGCGGGCGAGCCCTCGGTCTCGACGGTTGTGGACGGCGTGGTCTTCAGCCGCTCGGGCGAGGCCTTCAGCGACCTGATCGACGTCGAGCGCATCGAGGTTTTGCGCGGCCCGCAGGGTACGCTCTTCGGCAAGAACACGTCCGCCGGCGTGATCAACATCGTCACCAAGCGTCCGGGCGACGACTTCGGCGGCTATCTCGAGGGCGGCTACTTCTCGGGCGGCGGCGAGGTGAAGCTCCGCGCCGGCGTGGACGTGCCCTTCAGCGATCTCGTCAAGGGCCGCTTCACGGTTTCCTATGGCAGCTACGACGGCAATATCCGCAATCTGACCCGCGGGACGCGGGTGAACGGGTACGAGCATTGGGGCGTCCGCGGCGTGATCGTGGCCGACCCCACCGAAAATCTCTCGCTCACCCTGATCGCAGACTACCGCGAAGCCGACGATGACTGCTGCGCCGAATTGATCGGCACGACACCCACCAACCTGACGGCGACGGTCCTGCCCACGCCGCGCGGCGACCGCACCCGGCATGTGACGCAGGATCTGATCACCAGCACCAAGGAGGAGAGCGGCGGCGTTTCATTGCAGGCCGACTGGAGCGTCGGGGGCAATGTCGTCACCTACATCGGCTCGTATCGGCAGTACGACAACACCGAGATCCGCGACGGCGACTGGCTGCCCCAGGCCTATGTGGGCTTCAACCAGCTGCATGATTTGGGGCCGCAGACCAGCAACACCGTCACCCAGGAACTGCGTCTGACCTCGCCGGCCGACCAGACCCTGACCTACGTGGTGGGCGCCTATTACTCGCGCGCCGAAACGGACCGGACGTTCACGCGCAACAACATCGTCTGCACGCTTGCGCCGGCGCCGACGGTGCTGACGCCCTGCACGGCGCCGGGAACGGTGATCACCCGCCCGTCGGGCACAGCCACCTTCGGCTCGGTGTTCACGAACTACGCGCTGTTTGGTCAGGGCGAAGCCAACCTCACCGACCGGTTCCGGCTGATCGCGGGCCTGCGCTTCACCTCGGACGAGCTGTCAGTCAATCACCAGCGCGTGTCGCCTCTCACCGGCCCTGGCATCCAGCCCAGCTTCGGCCCGTTCGCCGCCAGCACGTCGAACGACAATCTGTCGGGCAAGGCCGGGGCGCAGTTCGACCTGAGTGACGACTCGACCGCCTACGCAACCTATTCGCGGGGCTACAAGGGTCCGGCCTACAATGTCTTCTTCAACCTGACGGCCACCGGCACGAACGTCATCGAGGCGGAGACGGCCGACAGCTTCGAAGTGGGTCTGAAGAACACCCTGCTCGACGGCCGGTTGATCCTGAACCTGGCCGCCTACCACGCGAAGTACGAGAACTTCCAGGCCAATAACCCCGACCTGGTGGCGGGCGTCGTGGTGACGCGCTTCACGAACGCGGGCACGATCTCGACGCGGGGCGGGGAACTCGACTTCCTGTTCCGTCCCATGGCCGACCTGAATGTGTCGGGCGGCCTCGCCTACACCGACGCCAAGGTCGACCAGTTCAAGCTGCCCACCAACGGCGTCATCACGGGCGTGATCCCGTCCGGGACGACGCTGGCCTATGCGCCCAGGTGGAAGGGTTCACTGGCGATCGACTACCGCATTCGTGACGTCGGCCCGGTGGACGTCATCCTGGGCGCGCAGGGGTCGTTCCAGTCGAAGCAGCTCAGCCAGTTCGACGCCAACGCCGCTGTGCGCAACGCCACGACCATTGGTGGCTATGGGCTGGTGGACCTTTCCGTGGGCATCGCCGACCGTGAGGACCGCTACCAGATCACCGCTCAGGTGAAGAATCTGTTCGACGAAAGCTTTGCCTCCGCGATCACCAGCGGCGGACCGGGCGGCAGCTACCGCTACCTGATCCCGCGCGAGGCGGATCGCTACTACGGCGTGACCGCGCGCCTGAACTTCTGACGGAGAGGGCCCGGAGAGGCGAGGCCCCGGGCCCTTTCGTTTCAGGAAAGCGATTGGCCAGGAGAGGCGAGCGATCCGCTGACCCTGACCCGGGACGGCGGCTCTCACTGGGGCCCGCCACTGGCCCGTTTCGAGGCCACACGCAAGTTTACCTGACAGTCCCCTCGAGCAACCCTCGCGCCCGACTGGCGAAGCTAGTAGACGAGCCGGAACTGGTTGCCTAATTTCGACCCGATGACCGAGCAGAGCGACACAATCCAGACCACGCGGCTTATTCTTGCGCCGCCTACCTTATCAGATTTCGACGACTACGCTGGATTGTGGGCCGACGTGGCGGTTGTTCGCTTCATGGGCAGCGTACCGTTTTCTCGGTCCGCGGCCTGGACCCGTTTCCAGCGGCAGGCGGGCTGCTGGTCGCTTTGCGGGTTTGGCGCGTGGATTGTTCGAGAGCGAGATTCTGGTCGGTTCGTCGGAGAGGTTGGGTTCTACGATTTCATGCGCGAGATCACGCCCGCGCTCGGCCCTGAGCCGGAGGCTGGCTGGATGCTTTCGCCTTGGGCGCAGGGCAAGGGCTTTGCGACAGAGGCGGTGTCGGCCGCCCACGTGTGGGGTGACGGGCGTTTTGACGCCTCCCGAACCGTATGCATGATCGATCCGGAAAACGCGCCTTCCCTGCGGCTAGCAGCGAAGATGGGCTACATCGAGTATGCTCGATCTCGGCTCGGGGAACGTCTCCTTGTGCTGCATGAGAGAGCGGTGCGTTAATCGCCAAGGTCCGGTTCCTGGCTGACCCGAACAGGCGTTGGCGGGACGTTGGGGGCGACAGGGTCTTCGCCAGTTGCGTCCGAACCGGTGCCCACAATCCACCCATCTCAGCACTGCGGAACGTCCGCTTGCGGCGGAAGCGGCCTACGTGCCTCGCGCGCTAACGCGCACTCGGAAAACAAAGACGAAGCTGAACGGTCAGTGCATCGGTCAGCGGCCGGCGTCTGCGCTCCGGAAGGGCTCCGGCCCGCCCGCCGCCCTCGACCTCGGCGAGACGGTGGTCGCCCTCGACAAGGGCCTGCCTGAATTCCCCAAGGACCCCCACGAGGCGCCGCTGGTCATTGAGCGGCTGCTGATCGCCGCCGGACGTCCCATGGACGCCGCCGAACTGGCCCGGGGTTTCAAGCGAGGCGGAAAGCGCATCGAACAGCGCATCACCCAGGCCCTGACGACATTGGCCCGCTACGGCAACATCATCGCGCTGGACGGTGGTCGCTATGCGTCCCGCCGGGTCGCATAGGGCGTTCGCATGGCCCACAACTCGGACCTTTCGGCCTGCAATTCAGAGCTGACGCCAGTTGTTGAACGCCTCCGCGCTCACGGGGGGCAATGACCATTGTGGCCTTCAGTGGCGGCCCGGGAGGGACTCGAACCCCCGACCTTCGCTTTAGGAAAGCGCTGCTCTATCCTGCTGAGCTACCGGGCCTGGCCGGGCGGAGCGATGCCACGGGCCGGCCCCGGCGCCAAGTGCGGAAAGGCTGATGACCTCAGCACACCGGGCAGGTCTGGGAGACCCGCCACGATCAGGGAGGCGACGCGCATCCCCTTCAGGCCGCCGCCCTTCGCGCCGCCAGGGCCGCCTTTGTGGCGTCATACCGCGCCCGGGTGATGTTATAGCGAGCGTAGCAGACGGCGGCGATGAGGCCCGGAATGGTGGCGAGAATCCCGTCCACAAACACAAGGTTGAACAGAACCTCGTCAGGCACCTGCCCTGGCGTCGCCTTCGGCGGGAAGCTGATCGCAAAGAGGGCGAACCCCGCAAGGGCGGCGCCGAGGGCCTGGTCGATCTTGGCGGCGAGGTTGCGGGTCGAGTACAGGACGCCTTCCTGGCGAACGCCGTGGGCGAGCTCGTTTTCATCGGCGATGTCGGCGAGGGCGGACATCACCGTGATGCTGAGGATGCTGGCCCCGGCGGCCCCCACCGCCGAGAAGGCGATGAGCATGGGCGTCAGACCGGGCGTCTGTGCAGTCAGTACGCCGGTCATCCCGAGGATCATCGGGATGGCGGGCCCGATCGAGAAGACGATCGCCCAGATGATCATGTTCAGCCGCTTGTCGAGGCGCCGGTGCATCCTGGCCGAGAACAGGAACCCGGTGGCGTAGCCGACGAAACTGCCGATCACGAACCACTTCAGCTGTTCGCTGGCGAGCCCCCAGAAGAAGGTGTTGACGTAAAGGTTCAGCCCGCCCCGAACGCCGATCATCATGGACAGGAAGAAGAAGGCGATCAGCAGCTAGAGATAGTTCCGGGTTCCGAGGGCCTTGATCACTTCATTCAGGAACTCCAGCGGGCTGAAACGCGGCAGGTTCTCGGGCGCCTTGGGCAGCCTCTGAATCTGATCCCGTGTGAACCAGGCGGAAGCCAGCAGGAGGGCCATGGCGGCAAGACCGCATCCCACGGCAAAAGGACCGTAGGGCTCGGGGTTCAGCATGCCGCGGGGATACTCGGGCGTAGCCTTGAAGACGAAGTGGAGCGCCAGGAAGTTCATTCCCGCGCCGCCAGCCCAAGTGAAGAAGTTGTTCCAGCTCAGGACCTTGGAGCGCTCGATATAATCGGAGGACAGCTCGCCGCCCAGGGCCAGGTGGGGCGTGTTGAAGAGGCTGATCGAGACCCGCATGAAGCTCACCGACAGGGCGAACCACAGGAACAAGACGAGGTCTGACGCCCCGGGTGGCGGATTGAAAACGGCGATGACGGACAGGGCGATCGGAACCGGCGCGAGGAAGAGATAGCCATGGCGACGGTCAAACCGCCCACGGGTTCGATCGGAAAGGGAGCCGATGACGGGATCTGCAAAGCCGTCGAAGACAAGACTTACCGAAACAGCGAGCCCGGCGAGGACGGCGTTCAACCCGAGGATCTGGTTGTAGTAGAGCATGGCGTAGGAGCCGACCGTGGCGAGGATGATGGAGTCGCCGACGGATCCGATCCCGAAAAAGAACTTGGTGCGAAGCGGCAGCCGGTCGACGGTGTCGGCCCGGGCGCTGGACATGAA
>JBJTFE010000176.1:0-3093 GCA_046093265.1 Phenylobacterium sp.
CGTCGGTGGCGGCCCTGCTCAGTCCCAGCCCAAAAGGCTCGGGGGATCTCGGCCCCTCCACCGACTGTCCGCCTGGTGTTGGTGCGCCAGGCGGACGTCCCGGAAGACAGACCCAATCTAGCGCTTCTGAAACAAACAAGGCGGATGACCATGCACCCCGCGACCCATGCCCAGACCCAGCCGGACCGCGCCGCCTACATCATGGGCGCCACGGGGGAAACGGTCACCTACCGCGAGCTGGACGACCGCTCGAACCAGGGTGCCCAGCTGTTCCGTTCGCTGGGTCTGAAGACCGGCGACGTGATCGCCCTGATGCTCGACAATCACCCCCGATATTTCGAGATCGCCTGGGCGGCGCAGCGCTCCGGTCTCTACTTCACCTGCATTTCGTCCAAGCTCTCGGCAGGCGAGATCGAGTACATCATGAAGGACTGCGAGGCGAAGGTGCTGATCACCTCCGCCGGGGTGGGGTCGGTGATCGACGATCTGCCGGCCCTGATCCCTGGCGTGAAGCTCTACATGGTCGGTGAAGCGCGTGCGCCCTACGAGAGCTTCGAGGCCGCCCGGTCGGCGATGCCGGCGACCCGTATCGCCGATGAAAGCGCCGGCGCGGACATGCTCTATTCCTCCGGCACGACCGGCCGTCCCAAGGGCATCAAGCCTCCGCTGACCGGCGCCGCCATCGACGAGGCGAACTCCCTGGCCATGATGGCCCAGGGCCTGTTCGGGTTCCGGCCGGATTCGATCTACATCTCGCCCGCGCCGCTCTACCACGCCGCCCCCCTGCGCTGGTGCATGGCCATCCACCGGATGGGCGGCACCGTCGTGGTGATGGAGAAGTTCGACCCCGAGACGGCCCTGGCCCTCATCGAGCGCTACCGGATCGACGTCGGCCAGTGGGTTCCCACTCACTTTGTGCGCATGCTCAAGCTGCCGGCTGAGGTGCGGGAGAAGTATGACGTCTCGTCCATCCGTTCGGCTGTCCACGCCGCGGCGCCCTGCCCCATCCCCGTGAAGGAGCAGATGATCGACTGGTGGGGCAAGGTCATCCACGAATACTACGCCGGCTCCGAGGGCAACGGCTTCTGCTATGTCGGCCCGGAGGACTGGCTGGCCCACAAGGGCACAGTGGGGCGGTCGGTCCTGGGCGAGGTGAAGATCGTCGGCGACGACGGCGAAGAGGTCCCGCCGCGCACCGAGGGCACGGTCTACTTCGCCGGCGGCGCGCCCCTCGCCTACCACAACGCCCCCGACAAGGTGGCCGAGAACACCAACAAGCACGGCTGGACCACCCTGGGCGACGTGGGCTGGGTGGACGAGGAGGGCTTCCTCTACCTGACGGACCGCAAGAGCTTCATGATCATCTCGGGCGGCGTGAACATCTATCCGCAGGAGCTCGAGAACCTGCTGATCACCCACCCGAAGATCACCGACGCCGCCGTCGTAGGCGCGCCGCACGAGGAGATGGGCGAGCAGGTCGCCGCTGTCATCCAGCCTGCCGACTGGGCCGACGCCAACGACGCCTTCCGCGCCGAGATCGCCGAGTTCTGCCGGGCCAACATCAGCCACGTGAAGTGCCCGCGGATCATCGACTTCATGGAGGAGTTGCCCCGCCACCCGACGGGCAAGCTCTACAAGCGCCTCGTCCGCGACGCCTACTGGGGCAAGGAAGGCTCGAAGATCGTCTGACGCCCGTGGGGCGGAGGAGGTCGGCTACGATACAGCCGGCCCCTCATCTGGCTTCGCATGGGCCGCGCTGATCGTGAGCAATTCGGTGCTCATCATTCCTCCACCTCTTGAGGGGGAGGTGGACCGCGAAGCGGGACGGAGGGGGCCTGCGGAGAGGCCGTTGCACCCCCTCACCCCGCTTCGCGGGGAGCTCCCCCTGGGATGGGGAGCAATTAATTTGTTGTAATTCCTCCACCTCTAGAGGGGGAGGGGGAGCGCGAAGCGGGCCGGAGGGCGTCTTCGGAGGCGCCTGCAGGATCCGGGGCGCAGGTGCGCCCGGTGTGTTCCTTTTGCATGTCTGGTATGCGTCCGGGCCGCCTTGTCCGGAGCCTCGGGGCGGAATAACTCCGTCCCAATCAGTCGCGAAACAGGTGGATCATGGGACGACATGTGGTTCTGGGCGGATCGGGCACGATCGGCCGGGCGGTGGCGCCGCATCTGGTGGCGGCGGGCCACGACGTCAGCATCGTGCAGCGCCATCCCGTCGCGGTGACGGGGCGCGAGACCCTGGTCGCCGCCGATGCGCTGGACCTGGAGTCCGTCGCCCGGGCCGCAGAGGGCGCCGACGTCCTCTATTGCGTCGTCGGGCTGCCCTACGACTCCCGGATCTGGCGGCGCGACTTTCCCCGGGTCGTGGGCAATGCGGTCGAGGCGGCGCGACGCACCGGCGCGCGGCTGGTCTATTTCGACAACGTCTATTCCTACGGCCCCGTCGACGGCTGGATGACAGAGGACAGCCCTATTCGCCCCACCACCGAAAAAGGGCTGGCCCGCGCCCAATGCGCCCGGATCGTGATGGAGGCGGTGGAGCGCCAGGGCTTGCGCGCCTGCATCGCGCGCAGCGCCGATTTCTATGGCGACTATCCGCAATTCGACATGATCGGCGACTGGGGCGTCCAGCTCAGGCGCGGCAAGCCCGCCCTGGTCCTGTACCGCGACGACCGTGCGCACAGCCTGACCTACATCCCAGACAACGGCCGGACCCTGGCCTTCCTGGGGCAAACCCCGGAGGCTGACGGCGAGATCTGGCACATGCCCACCGATCCGGAGCCGCGCACCGCCCGGCAGAACCTGCAGCTGATCGCCGAAATCCTGGGGGCGGCGCCGCGCCACATCACCCTGCCAAAGCTGGCCGTTCAGGCCATCGCCCTCTTCAATCCGCTGCTGCGGGAGGTCGACAAGATGTCCTACCAGATGGAACGGGACTACCGCTTCTCGAGCGAGAAGATCACGCGCCGCTTCGGCCTCACCGCGACGCCCTTCGCCCAGGGCGTGCGCGAGCACCTGACGGCCAAGGGCCTGATCGGGGCCTGATCGCGCCGCCGGGCGCCGGTCAGGAGGCGTGTGATGCGCCGGCGTCCTGCA
>JBJTFE010000177.1:0-7195 GCA_046093265.1 Phenylobacterium sp.
CGCTGGGCCTCCAGAAGCTTGCCATTGGCCACCAGCCAGTCGAGGCGTTCCTTCAGCTCCGCGCGGATCTGGTTCATGGCCTGGTTCAGGGTCGGCCGCGGCGTGACGTAGTGGCTGTTGGCGTAGATCTTCACCGCCGGCAGGTCGGCCGTGCGCTTGCCCGTGAGCGGATCGAACTCGGTGATGGCCTCGATCTCGTCGCCGAACAGGCTGATCCGCCAGGCCCGGTCCTCGTAGTGGGCCGGGAAGATCTCCAGGGTGTCGCCCCGCCGGCGGAAGGTCCCGCGCTCGAAGGCCTGGTCGTTGCGCCGGTACTGCTGGGCCACGAGGTCGGCCATCAGCTTCTTCTCGTCGATCCGATCGCCCACCTTCAGGCTGAAGGTCATGGCGGTGTAGGTCTCGACCGAGCCAATGCCGTAGATGCAGGAGACCGAGGCCACGACGATGACGTCGTCCCGCTCGAGGATCGCCCGGGTCGCCGAGTGCCGCATCCGGTCGATCTGCTCGTTAATCGAGGAGTCCTTCTCGATGTAGGTGTCCGTCCGGGGCACATAGGCCTCGGGCTGGTAGTAGTCGTAGTAGGAGACGAAGAACTCCACCGCATTGTCCGGGAAGAAGCTCTTGAACTCGCTGTAGAGCTGGGCCGCCAGGGTCTTGTTGGGGGCCAGGATCAGGGCCGGGCGCTGGGTCTCCTCGATCACCTTGGCCATGGTGAAGGTCTTGCCCGAGCCGGTGACCCCCAGCAGCACCTGGTCGTGCTCCCGCGCCTGCAGGCCGGCGACAAGTTCAGCGATCGCCGTCGGCTGGTCGCCCGCCGGCGCGTAGTCCGAGACCAGCCGGAACCGTCGCCCGCCCTCAGACTTCTCCGGCCGGTCCGGGCGGTGCGGCCGCCAGGCCATGTCCGCGGCGGCGGCGTCGAAGGCGAAGACCGCCGAGGCGTCGGCGACTCCGGGCGGGGGGCTGGAAGGCATGAGAGGAGTGTAGGCGCCCGCCCGGGCCGGCGCCAGTCCACCCCGGCCGAAAGTCAGCGCTTCCCCTTCGCCTTGAGGGCTGCGGCGTACGCGGCGTCGATTTCCTGAAGGGTGATCTCGCCAACCTCAGAGGCGGGCAGCGATTGCGATCAGGGCGCAAGCATTATGTTGCGGTGCAACAAAGACTTGCGAATCGTTCTGTCCGGGAGCATTTACACACTCATCGTCAGTGCTTGTCCTCCAGCGTGTAGGAGGCAATCAGGTTGGTCTGGCCACCAGCAAGAGCAGGGGCCTTGATCAACGCAGCTGTCAGGGGGCTTAGCGCCCTCGCCACACGGGATATCTCCATTGTCGCAGGAAAAACAGGCGCGCGTCGCGAGACGCGCTGTCGTGAGCGCAATCCTGCTGGGCGCAGCCCTCGGAAGCGCCCTCGGTGCAGCCTATCTCGGCGGGCTGCGCGCTGGCGCCGGGTCGCCACGGCCTGAATTCGCCCGAGAGGCGACGTTGGCGGTGCTTGGGGCTGGGCCCGAGCTGCGTCCCGCCTCGGCTGCAGAGTCCCTCTCGGCGGAGGGTGGCGCCCGTCGTGCGGCCCGGGATCTCGATTGCCTGACCCAGGCGATCTATTTCGAGGCGAGAGGGGAAAGCCCCGCCGGTCAGGCGGCGGTCGCACAGGTTGTTCTCAACCGCGTTCGCAAGGCCGGCTTTCCGAAGACGGTTTGCGGGGTCGTCTTCCAGGGTTCCGCCCGGGGCGAGGGCTGCCAGTTCTCTTTCACATGCGACGGGTCAATGCATCGCGGGCGGGAAATCCGGGCCTGGGCGCAGGCCAGACGCATCGCCGACCGCGCGCTCGCCGGCGCCGTGATGACGGCGGTAGGTGATGCGACCCACTTTCACACGGTCCACGTCTCACCGGATTGGAACCGGGATCTTCTTCGGGTGGCGCAGGTGGGGTTGCACGTGTTCTACCGGGTCGGGCGGCCTGGCCTTGCGTCGGCCGAAGTCGCCGAAGGGCCAGCCGAGGGTGTTACACTGCGCTTGTCTGAGGCCCGCCTCGTTTCCCAATCCACGGACGACACCGTCAGGGCGAAGGAGGCGGCGCTGACTTTGCCAATTCCCGCCTCACCGCCTGCGACGGCCGCAGGCGGCCCCGCCGTCTGAATCGCAGAGCTCAGACAGTGTCCAATCCTATATCGAGTCCGGGCGCGGAGTGCGTAAGGGCACCGACGCTGATGACGTGAACGCCGGTCTCGGCGATCCCCCGCACAGTTTCCAGGTTCACCCCGCCGGACGCCTCGAGCACCACCCTGCCCGCCGCGAGGGCTACCGCCCTGCGCAGGTCTTCAACGCTGAAATTGTCCAGCATCACGACGTCAGGCGCCAGGGGAAGGGCCTCTTCCAGCTGGCTCAGACGATCGACCTCAAGTTCGATCTTTACGAGATGACCCGCCGCCGCGCGCGCACGTTCCAGGGCGGGCCGGACGCCGCCACACGCTGCGACATGATTGTCCTTGATCAGGATGGCGTCATCGAGACCGAAGCGGTGATTCACCCCGCCGCCACAGCGAACGGCGTACTTCTCAAGATGACGAAGCCCGGGCGTGGTCTTGCGGGTATCGGAGATCCGCACGCCGGCGCCCGCCACGGCCGCGACATAGGCCCGGGTCAATGTGGCGATCCCGGACAGTCTACCGAGGAGGTTCAGGCCCGTCCGCTCCGACGCCAGGATCGCCCGGGCCGGGCCCTCCGCCCGGGCCAGAACCTGCCCGGCGGAGATCGGGTCTCCGTCCTTTGCCAGACTTTCGAATCGGGCCTCCGGAGCCAGGGCGTGAAGCGCCAGGCGGGCGCAGGACAGGCCGGCCAGAACCCCCGGCCGCCTCGCGACCCAGGAGACGCCGAGCCGGGCGTCCTCGGGAATGCAGGCCTGGCTTGTCATGTCGCCGGCGCGCCCCAGGTCCTCGGCCAGGGCCATCCGGACGATGGGCTCGACCAGCAGGTCCGGTAGTGTCGCGATCATGCCGCCCTCCGGGAAAGCGCGCCGGCTTCCAGGCGTACAAAGGTCCTTTGTGCGTCGGCTGAAGGGCGCGGATGGTCTGTCCGGAAGTGTGCGCCCCGGCTCTCCTCTCGCTCGAGGGCGCACTCGGTGATCAGCCGTGCGGCGAGGACCGTTCCGGCGACGGGGAACCGGCTCGCCAGATCGTCCAGCCGTTGCATGAGACGGGACAGACCGGCGCCGTCGCGAACCACGCCGGCGAATTGGCTCATGGCCTGGCGAAGGCCCTGCAATTCAACGTCGGGAAGTCGGGATAGGACCGGGGTCCGGACCAGGGGCCGCATGGCGCCCGCCCTGCGCGATGCGGCGCGACCGGCCCTTGCGCCGAAAACGGCGGCCTCAAGCAGGGAGTTGGACGCGAGGCGGTTGGCGCCGTGAACTCCGCTGGAGGCGCACTCCCCGGCGGCGAAGAGCCCCGGCAGGTCCGTCGCGCCCTCGGCGTCCGTCAGGATTCCGCCCATGTGATAGTGGCAGGCGGGCGCCACAGGGATGGGCTCCCGGCGGGGATCGAAACCTGCGGACTGGCAGGCGGCGAAGACGGTGGGAAAGGCTTCCGGGAAATGGCCGCCAACCGCCGCCCGGGCGTCGAGGAAGGCGCCGCGACCCGCCGCACGTTCGGCGTGGATGGCCCTGGCCACGATATCGCGGGGCGCAAGCTCGGCGTCGGGATGCAGCCCGACCATGAACCGTTCACCGGCGCCGTTCACCAGCCAGGCGCCCTCGCCCCGGAGGGCTTCGGTCACCAGGGGCGCGGGATCGCGGCCGATATCCAGGGCGGTAGGATGGAACTGAACGAACTCCGGGTCCGCGATGACAGCGCCGGCCAGGGCCGCGGCGGCGAGGCCCTCGCCGAGCAGGGCCGATGGCGTTGTCGTCTCGGCATAGAGGCCGCCCACACCGCCGGAGGCCATCACCACCGAAGCCGCGCGCAGGGCGATCTCGCCGCCGCCGCGCTCCAGGCGGGCGCCGCATACGGTTCCGGCGGAGTCCTGCAACAGGCCCTTCAGGCGCCACCCCTCCAGAACCTCGACGTGGGCCGAGGCGCGCACGCGCCGGATCACGGCCTCCATCACCGCCTCGCCAGCCCGGTCGCCGCCCACCCGCGCCACGCGGGCCCGGCCGTGGGCGGCCTCGCGGCTGAGGCGAAAGCCGCCGTCGGACTCCCGGTCGAAGGGTGCGCCGAACTCGGCGAGGCGAAGAACGGCGGCGGGCCCTTCGGCTGCCAGTAGCCCGGCGCGTTCCGGGTCCACCAGGCCTGCACCCGCGGCCACGGTGTCTGCGGCGTGCAGGGCGGGGTCGTCGTCGGAGGCGAGGGCCGCGGCCACGCCCCCCTGCGCCCAGGCGGAACTGCAGGCGTCGCCGAGCGGCGCGGGTGTGATCAGCCGGACCCGGCGGGGCGCCGCGGCGAGGGCGGCGGACAATCCGGCCAGGCCTGCGCCGATCACCAGGACTCCGTCGAAGTCTGAGACGTCCATGGTCAGATCAACTCCACGTCCACATGGTGTCGGGCGCGCACCAGGTCGTAGCGGGCGGGGAGGGCGGGCGGGGGCAGGTCAATCATCCGCTGGACGGCGTCCCGGGCCCGGGCCGCGATAAGCGGGTCGACCGTCACCTCATGGCGATCTTCCGACAGGGCCTCGAGGATGTTCTGCAGGGTGATCTGCTTCATGTGCGGGCAGAGGTTGCAGGGCCGGACGAACTCGGTGTCGACGGCGTCCGCTGCGACATTGTCGGCCATGGAGCACTCGGTGATCAGGACGACCTGGCGGGGTTTGCGGGTCAGGACATAGTCATTCATCGCCGCGGTCGAGCCCGCGAAGTCGGCCTCCGCCAGGACCTCGGCCGGGCACTCGGGGTGGGCCAGGACCTCGGCCCCCGGGTGAGCCTGCCGGATCTCGCGGATGTCTTCGGCGGTGAACTGCTCGTGGACCTCGCAGCGGCCGCGCCAGGCGATGATCCCGACCTCGGTCTGCCGGGCGACATTGCGGGCCAGGAACTCGTCGGGGATCAGGATGACCCGGTCCACGCCCCACTCACGGGCGGCGTGCTCGACCACCTGGACGGCGTTGGCGCTGGTGCAGCAGATGTCGGTCTCGGCCTTCACGTCCGCCGAAGTGTTGACGTAGGTCACGACCGGCAGGCCGGGGTGGCGCTGGCGCATCAGGCGGACGTCGGCCGCCGTGACCGACGAGGCGAGGCTGCAGCCCGCCCGAAGGTCCGGGATCAGGACGCGCTTGTCCGGCGACAGGATCTTGGATGTCTCGGCCATGAAGTGAACGCCGGCCTGGAGGATGATGTCGGCGTCCGCCCGGGCGGCCTCGCGCGCCAGGCCCAGGCTGTCGCCCACATAGTCCCCGACGCCGTGGAAGATGTCGGGCGTCATGTAGTTGTGGGCCAGGATGACCGCATTCCGCTCGCGCTTGAGGGTGTTGATCGCGTGGATCAGGGGCGCCTGCAGACGCCATTCCATGGGCGTGACGAACCGGCGGACCTTTTCCCAGACCGGGGCGGTCGCCGCTTCAACTTCGGCCGTGAATCCGGTGGCAAGGGCTTCGGAAGGGGTCACAGCGGACATGACGCACTCCTTTTGCTCAAATTGAGCATTAGAGGGGCGGCGAAAGCGCCGGACAGCCCGGCGTTTCCTCCATCTTATGCTCAATAAGAGCATATCTCCCCCTCAATATGAGGTCGCATCGGGGGCTTGGCAAGCGGCCGTGGGCCCGGTCCGGACAAGAGCGCGTGATCGCCGGTCGGGAATGTGCTAGACGGCCCGGCCCGTCCAATCCGGAGTTTCCCCCTGAGACAGGTCCGCACCCTCGCCCTGATCGCCCTCCTGGGCGTTCTCGGCCCCGGCGCCGCTGGGGCGGGGCGGGGGGCTCCGCCTGCGCCCTTGACCGACCTCGCGGGAGCCGGCGCGACGGTGGGGCAGGCCTTCTCGGACGCGGCCCTCGAGGCCCGGTTCGCGTCCCTGTCCCAGGGCATGAGAGCTCTCGCGGATGCAGGCTGGAGCGGCCATAACCCCGCCGGGCTAGACCTCACCCCGGGCTGGACGAGTCTCGATCTCTCCCGGCCGCCGCTGCTGGACCTGGGCCCGACGGATGGCGCCGTCGAAGCCGAGGACGCCCGTTTCATCAACGCCCTGCGTCCGGTATCCCGGGCGCCGTTGGCCCGCATGCCGGCGTTCAGGCTGACCGGCGCGACGGACGATTTCCGGCGCGCCCTGACCTGCCTGACCCAGGCGGTCTATTACGAGGCGGCGCGGGAGCCCGAACTCGGCCAGGCGGCGGTGGCCCAGGTGGTGCTGAACCGGCTTCGCCACCCGGGCTATCCGAAGTCCGTCTGCGGGGTGGTCTACCAGGGCTCAGCGCGCCCGACCGGCTGCCAGTTCACCTTTACCTGCGACGGCTCGCTCGGCCGGCCGCCGGAACCGGGGCTTTGGGCGCAGGCTGCAGGAATCGCCCGCCTGGCCCTTTCCGGGCGGGTTGTTCCCGAAGTGGGCGCCGCGACCCACTATCACGCTGACTATGTGGCCCCCTACTGGGCCCCGACCCTGGTCAAGCTGGCGCAGATCGGCGCCCACATCTTCTACCGCTGGACCGGGCCCTCCGGAGAGGCCGCCGCCTTCACAGGGCGCTATGCGGGTGGAGAGACCTATCTGAGTCCCGAGGTTCTCGGCGGGGTCGACCCGCGGATCCAGGCAGGTCTTGAGACCCAGCTGGCCCCACCGCCGCCCAGGACCGTCACCCTGACCCTGGCCGGGGAAGCGCGCACCTACACTGTGGCGGACGCCGCCGGTCCCGGTCTCCTCGCCCTGCCTTCGCCGGGCCAGCTGTCACCGGTCCGTCGGCGGCCGACTGCGGACGAGATCCGCCAGATCAACGCCGCCCTGGCCGCCCTGGAACACGATCCGGCAGCGACGGGCCCCAGCCCTGGCGTTCAGCCCTGATCCGCCGAGAAGGCGTCGGGATAGGCCACCATCAGGGGTTCATCCAGGGCGCCGTCGACCAGGGCGATCCCCATGAAGGCCGGGCTGCCGGAATAGGGCCCGCTGACCTTCTCCGTCGCTGCCGGATCGTGTTCCAGGGCGGCCAGGGCGGCGTTGATCTGGCGGATCTCGTCCGCAGTCGGCCGCCGACGGACCGGTGACAGCTGGCCCGGCGAAGGCAGGGCGAGG
>JBJTFE010000178.1:0-11807 GCA_046093265.1 Phenylobacterium sp.
GGAAGTGGCCAGATCAGGGGTGGAGGCGCAGGGTCTCGGGCGTGGCCTCGAAGCCGGAGAGCCTGCGCAGATAGCTCATGCCCAGCAGTGAGGCGTCGGTGTCCCGGCCCAGCATCACCCCGTCGAAGTCGGGCAGCAGGGCCTCAGCCGCAACCAGGCCGCCGATCCCGCCGTACAGAACGATCGTCAGCCCCGGCCGCTCCCGCTTCAGCCGCCGGACCAGGTCGTAGTTCAGGGGCGGGATGTCGCGGTTCTCCTTGGGCGACAGGCCCTTCAGGATCGCCTTGCGGGCGTGGACGACGAAGGTCTCGACCCCGGCGGCGGCGCAGGCGTCCACCAGGGTGAAGAGGCTGGCCTCGGGATCCTGGTCATCCACCCCGATCCGGCACTTCACCGTCGCCGGGACCTTCACCGCCTCGCGGATGGCAACCATGCACTCGGCCACCAGGGCGGGCTCCCGCATCAGGCAGGCGCCGAACCGGCCGGACTGCACCCGGTCGGAGGGGCAACCGACGTTCAGGTTGATCTCGCGATAGCCGAAGTCCTCGCCGATCCGCGCCGCCGTCGCCAGCTCCGCCGGGTCGCTGCCGCCCAGCTGCAGGGCGACGGGGTGCTCGGCCGCATCAAAGCCCAGCAGCCGCTGGCGGTCGCCATGCAGGACGGCGGCGCTGGTGACCATCTCGGAATAGAGAAGGGCGCGCCGGCTCAGCACCCGGTGAAAGGACCGGCAGTGACGGTCCGTCCAGTCCATCATCGGGGCGACGGAGAAGCGGTGAGCGTTCCTGTCCATTCTCAACGTGCGCCGTCGCCGCCCTTTCGAGGACGGCGGCCTAGATCAGACGCCCGTCACTTGCAAACAGGAATCTCCCGCCCCGCCGCCCTGCCCCGCCGGCAATCTGATCCGGTGCTGGAAGAAGCCCGCCCGCAGGGCGACCTTGTCGGAGAGGGCGATGAAGGCGCAGACCGTCTCTTTGAAGCTTGCTTCGCCATTGAACACGTGGCCCTGGTGACGGGCCATAAGGACGGGAAGACGTCGCAGATCCGTTCGCACCAAGAGCCAGAGCCATGCATGGCATCGCCGCGTCGAGGGCGGCATGATGACGCCCTTGAAAACTATAGCTCTTGGAGCTACCTTTTTTTGGGGTTTGTTAGACGATGAGCGTCTACAAGACCAAGGAGTTTTCGAGGTTCGCCCGCAAGGCGGATCTGAAGAGTGCGGATCTGCTTGATGCCGCCAAGGCTGTGGCGTCCGGTCAATGGGACGCCGACCTCGGCGGTGGCGTTTTCAAGCAGAGGATCGCCCGGGACGGCGGCGGCAAGTCCGGCGGCTTTCGGACGATCATCCTGTTCTAGGTCGGCGGACACAGTTTCTTCGTCCACGGCTTCGCCAAGAACGAGAAGGCGAACATTTCGCCCAGGGAACTCAAGGCGCTGAAGGCGTTGGCGGCCACCTTCCTGGCCCTCGACCTGAGCGCCCTGGAGACGGCGAAATCCGCCGGTGAGATTGCAGAGGTTACGATCGATGACGAAGACGGCGGGCAAGACTGAAGGCGGTATACTCGGGACGGTTCACAAGACCGCTGCCGGCCTGCATCGCGCCGGCGTCATCGACAAGGCGACCATGCGCGAGTTCGACGTCCTGTGCTTGACGCCGGTAACGCCTATGGCGCCGGAGGAAATCAGGGCGCTGCGGGAACGCGAGCAGGTCTCCCAGCCCGTGTTCGCCAGCTACCTGAACGTTCGCAAGGATGCTGTCAGCAAATGGGAGCGCGGCGAAAAACGACCTGACGGCCCCTCGCTGAAATTGCTGAACCTGGTGAAGTCGAAGGGACTGCAGGCCATTGCCTGACCCTAGGTGTGAGCTCTCAATAGGTTGTCCATCCGAGGCGTGACGGCTCGCGACCCCCCAGTCGACCAACCCCGGGGTGTTCGAGCTCGGCGCCGAGCGGTCATTCGATTTTGTCTCGCGGCTGCCTTGACCTTATGAAGTCCCCATGATCGCGATATCGATCATCGTCACGCCTTTCGAACCGAGCGCCGTGCGCGCCGTCGGCGGCCGAGGTCTGCGCGTCTCCGGATAGTCGCGGGCGAGGCTGACTGCCGTTCCCGCACGCCCGGGGACGTTAAGCCCAAGCCCTCATCTCAGACCTTCCAGCGACCAAGAGGCCGCCATGCTTTCCATTTTTAACGCCAATGGGCTCGTCCACTGGACCGAGCGCGACATTCGTCTGCGCGACATGATGACCGCGCACTTTGCGGGCGAGGTCAGCGCATTCCTCAAGACCACCAACCCGGCCTGGGACGTTCGCCGCGTCGAGGCGCCGATCCTGACCCCGCGCGAACTCATCTCTGCCGCCTACGGCGCGGACGACGTGTTCGTGCAGGCGAAGCTCTCTGAGCACGACCACGAACTCGTCCTGCGTCCGGAGACCACGCCGTCGACCTATGTCTACATGCAGCTTCTGCTCAACAGCCACCAACGCGTTCGTCCCCCGCTGTGCGTATGGCAAGCCGGCAAATCGTTTCGGCGCGAGCAGGACCAGCCCACGAAACACGTGCGGCTCAAGGAGTTTTGGCAGCTCGAATTCCAGTGCGCCTACACCGCAGACACCGCCAACGACTATCACGGCGGCTGCCTCGAGCCGGTCCGTCGAATGATCGGCGCCATGACCCGACTACCGACCCGCGTTGTGCCTTCCGATCGCTTGCCGGCCTACTCGCAGGTCACCATGGATGTGGAGGTCGACAACGGCGACAAGTGGATGGAACTGGCGTCCATATCGCGCCGCAAGGACTTCCCGCAGACGGTTCGTGTCGGGTCGAAGGGCGGCGAGGAGCGCGAGGTCGACATACTCGTCCTCGAGATCGCCATCGGCCTCGATCGATGCGTCCACGCCTGGAACCAGGCGGAAACTCTCTGAGCGCATCTCCGGCGCTTCACTTGGCCCGCCCGCGACCTCGGCGTTCGATCGCCGGGAGCCGCGGGCGGGAAAGAGCCAGACCCCTTGGTTCGAGTCAGTTCCGCCGCAGGGCCACCGCGATGGGTAGGCTCGCGGCGCGCAGCACGGGCGCCGCGCCGGCCACAAGACCGATGGCGAGCGCAAAGAGCGTCGCGCCGGCTGCAAGTTCAGGCGTGACATGCAGCGGCAGCGCAGGCTGGCCGGCCGAGACGGTGCGGTTGCTGAGCAACAGCAGGGCTGCGGCGATGCCCACGATGGCGCCGGTCACGACATCGCTCCTGCCTGTCAGGGCATAGAATATCCCGCTCCAGACCCCTTAGCGGCTCCAGCGACTGAACCTTTTGTAGACCGTCGTGTAGGGCCCGTACTCGGGTGGGCAGTCGCGCCACCGGGCGCCCGAGCGAAGGATGTGCACGATGCCGCTGACGATCCGCCGGATGGCTCCCTCATCATGCAAGACACAGCGCTTGCCGCCTGAACCCGCGCGACCGACGCCGGGGTCATGCGCGCATGATCCCGGCCACAAACAGAGAAGCGGACCCTTCACGAGTTCCAAGAACCGGACAGATTGACTCGCTAGCGACACTTTGGCTGCGACGGTGGGCGCTCCCGGAGTCTCCTGACAGAATGCTGTCAGTTGGCCTAGGATACCCAGCGGCGGGGCGCAAAGGAGGCCCTGTGAATGACGACACCTGTCCTCGAAATTGCAGAATTCCGCACGACCGGAGAGACCTCGGACTTCGTGGCCGCCGCCGAGGCCATCACCCCCTGGCTGGCGGCGCAGCCCGGGTTTCGCGCCCGTCGGCTGGCCCAGATTGAGGAGGGCGCCTGGATCGACTGCGTGGAGTGGAATGACATGGAGTCCGCCAAGTCCGCCGCCGACCGGATCATGGGTTCGGACGCCGCCGCGGCCTTCATGGCCCGGATCGACTTCAGCTCCCTCACCATGCGCCACGCCCGCATTGTGATCTCACGGTAGATGCGCCGTGCAGACCGCCTCTTTGCGATCCTGCAGGCGCTGAGAGGCGGTCGCCTTCTGACGGCCGCCGCTCTGGCGGACAGCCTCGAGGTCTCGGTCCGGACGATCTACCGGGACATTTCCGATCTTCAGGCGAACGGCGCGCCGATCGACGGCGAAAGGGGCCTGGGCTTCCTGCTCAGGGACGACTTCTTCCTGCCCCCCCTCGCCCTGACGCCTGTCGAGCACGAGGCCCTGCGCTGGGGCCTGGCGCTGGCGGCGGCGCACGGCGATGAAGCCCTCTCCGGTGCGGCCCGGGACGTGCTTTCAAAGCTCGGGGTCCGCCAGGCCCCCTTCCATGCCCCGCCTTCGCTGCCGCCCCATCAGAAGAAGCTGCTGCAGGGGGTGCGGGAGGCGCTGTCGCATTCAAGGCGCCTCGAGATCACCTATGAGGACAGCGCCGGCGCCGTGTCCGTCCGGACCATCAGACCCCTTGGCATGGAGCACTGGGGGCAGGTCTGGACGCTGACGGCCTGGTGCGAGGGCCGCGATGACTTTCGTGTGTTCCGGATCGACCGAATACGCAGTTTCAAGGATGCGGCGCCGTTCAGACCCGAGTCCGGTCGCACGATCGGGGACTTTGTCGCGGCCGTGCGCGCACAGGCCGGAGATCAGGATGGATAGGCCGATCTCCCAGCTTCGCGGACTGGGGGTGGTGTCAGCCCGCCTGCTGGCCAGCGTCGGCATCCATCGGGAATCCGATCTGAGGTCGGTCGGTCCGGTCGAAGCCTTCGCCCGGGTCCGGATGGCCGCCGACCCCCGGGTCAGCCTCAACCTCCTCTACGCCCTGCAGGCGGCCCTTCTCGGCATCGACTGGCGCCGGCTCTCCCCGGAGGTCAGGCGCGCCCTACGCGACGAGGCTCTTGGAAAGCGGCCCGGGCGAACCTGAACCCGCCCCGCTGCCCTACCCCGCCGGCAAGCCGATCCGGTGCTGGAAGAAGCCCGCCCTCAGGGCGACCTTTTCGGAGAGGGCGATGACCGCGGCGTTGTCGTCTCGCGTCAGCCGGTAGACACGGCAGGCGCAATCACGCCTTGTAATCTGCGGTATCCGCCTTCATTTTGACCGGAAAACAGGTCAAAGGAGCGGCGCATGGGGACGGTTACCAAAAGGAGCACCGCCTCGACGGTCGGCCTTGTCGGGCGGGATCCGGCGACGGGCCCTTTCTCGATGATCCGCCTGATGGACGAACGCGGCGCGGTGAAGGTCGATGACGTGGCCGAGGTCTTCGCCATGTCCAAGGCTCAATTGGCGGACACCGCCGGCCTTGCCCGTGAAGTCTTCCAGAAGGCCCGCCGCCAGGACGGCCCCAAGGCCCAGAGCCGGGTGCGGGAAATGCTCGAGATCATCAACCTCGTGCAGACCTGGGCCGGGGGCGCAGCCCAAGCCATGGCCTGGTATCGTGCAGAACCCATCCCGGCCTTCGGTGGCCGGACCGCCGAGGCGCTCGTCAAATCTGGAAACGCCACCGCGGTTCGCGACTATGTCGATCACCTGGCCACCGGCGGATACGCTTGAGGTTTCAGGGCGAGTGTTTCCGGGCGCATGATCCAAACTGGGCCTGGAGCCCGTTGTCCGGCGCCGGCGCGGCCCTCAAGGGCCGGAGGTTCAACTGGCCTGGCCTTGAGACACTCTATCTGTCATCGACCTTCAACACGGTTTTCCGCGAAGTCTCCGGCGGCTTTGCATACCGCCTGACGCCCCATGTCCTGTGCAGTTATGACGTCGATTGCGATGACATCGCCGACCTGCGGACAGACTCAGACAGAGCGGCTTTAGGAGTAGATCTGAGTGATCTCTCCTGCCCCTGGGGCGATGCGCTGATCGCCGGGCGCGAACCGGAATCCTGGTCGATTGTCAGGCGGCTGAGGGACGCCGGTCATGCCGGAATCCTGGTCCCAAGCTTCGCCAATGGTGCGACCGCAGAGGATCAGAACCTGGTGCTGTGGCGTTGGGGGCCTGACCTCCCGCACAAGGTCGTCGTGTATGACCCGACCGACAGGCTTCTGAAGAACCCAGGAGACCGGGCCTGATTCCAGGCCTGTAAAGGCGAGGCGCCTCCAGCCCCCGGGAGCGGGCCGGCGAGATCACCTCCCTGCTGATCAGTGCGCCCGAAGCTGATCGACCGTCATCAAGCAACGGCCGTGGCTTCGATCTCGAACATAAGGCCAGGAAGTGCAAGCCGGGTGACGCCAAGCAGGGTCATCGGCGGAGCACAGTTCAGCGGTCCGAAGCGCATGCCGAGCAGATCAAAGTTCTGCAGCGCCTGATCCACATCCGTTGTGAAGATCCCGAGCCTGACCACGTTCCTGAGGTCCATCTTCGCCCCCGAAAGAACGGCCTCCAGATTGTCGAGCGCGAGGCTGATCTGGCCGCGCATGTCCCCCGGATGCTGCGGGTTTCCGGCAGGATCCACTGCGGTCTGGCCCGAACAGATCAACTGCCGGGAGCCGCCTTCGATGATCTCCGCCTGGTTGTAACCGACCTTCAAGGACCAGTCCCAGGGGTTTACTGCGGCGCGTTGCATTGCTGATTTCTCCTTGCTGAAAGACGCTGTACCGACCTACTCCGGTATGGGGTCAGGACCTGTCACCAATCATGCCGACGTCTCCGAAATGAGTGTGCGAGGTCGCCAGGACGCGATCCTACGCTGCCTTCGCCGCCGAGGATCGATGACGGCCGGAGCGTTGGCGGACGAGGTCGGCGTATCGCGGCGAACGGTGCTTCGCGACGTTCGGTCGCTGCGCGACCAGGGGTTCTTCATTGGCTCGGAACCCGGACGCGGCGGCGGTCTCAGCCTGGATCCGCAATCGGTGCAGACAACAGCCAAGCTGACGGTGACCGAGGCCTTCGCGCTTCTGATCAGCGTGGCTTCGATGCGTGCGGCCGGGAACCTGCCTTTTTCAGGTTACGCGGACGCCGGACTGGCAAAGATCGAAAGGGCCCTGCCGCCCGAGACCGTGCGGGATCTGCGCCGTCTGCTGGACAGCCTGCACATCGGACGGGTCTCTCCCCATCAGGATCTCTCGGGTGTCGGCGCCATCAACCCCGACCTGTTGCCCGCCTTCGAGACCGCGTTTCTGGGGCGCTCGCGTCTGAGTTTCGAATACTGTGACGCCGGGGGGCGTTTGACCCGCCGGGATGTTGAACCCCAGGCCCTGCTGATCCTGCCGCCCATCTGGTATCTCGTAGGCTGGGATCCCACACGCGACGGTTTTCGTCATTTCCGGATGGACCGGATCCGTGCGCCGGAACCGGTTGAGGGCGCGAAGTTCAGGCCACGTCGCGTACCGTTCGATGAGGACGTCTGCCCCTACCGGGATTGGCCGCCCGGCCCGGGCGCCGTCTCGGCTTTGCATTGAGCAGCAAGCCATAAGGACGGGGCAGGCGTCGACCGGCGATCCCGGATCGCGGGCATGCGGGTCCAGGCCGGACCTGAAGCCGAGTTCGCCCGACCGCCCTACCCCGTCGGCAAGCCGATCCGGTACTGGACGAAGCCCGTTCGCAGGGCCACCTTCTCGTAGAGGGCGATGGCGGTGGCGTTGTCCTCGCGGGTCAGCCAGTAGACGCGGCTGGCGCCCTGGCCCTTCGCACGCTCGCAGACGGCGGCGATCAGGGCCCGGCCGGCGCCCGACCCCCGCGCCGCCGGGGCCGTGAACAGGTCCTGCAGATAACAGTAATCCCCGGTCGTCCAGGTGGACCGGTGGAAGATGAAATGGACGATCCCGACCAGGACGCCATCCTGGAAGGCCCCAAGGACGAACAACGGCTCCGCCGGGTCCATGAGCCGGTCCCAGGTCGTCGCCGTCGTCCGCTCGTCGATATCGACCTCGTAGAAGCGCTGGTAACCCCGCCAAAGGGGCAGCCATTCCGTCCTGTGGCGGTCCTCGAGGGGCGCGATCTCGACCCTGGCCGTCTCCCAGAGATGAGGTCACGAGCCTAGAGCCTGTTCCTTTCAGACGGACCGTCTGAAAGGGCAAAACAGGCTCTGGCTTCAATACGTTAGATCATGTTTCGATCCGATGATCGGTTCCCGCTTACCGGAACATGATCTGAAGTGTCTTTTTCGGAGTTGGATGCCGGTTCGGCGCAGAAAACGCTCAAACTCAAAGCGCCTTGAGCGGAGTCCGACTCCGTCGAAGGGGACCCGCCGTTAGCGCAGGATCGGGGGAAATCGTCCTGGAACGCCCGATTTTGCGCATTTTCGGGGGTTTCACGCAGGTGACATACGCCGCCGGGCTTGGCAGGGTCCTTCGAGGCGATTCTCAGCTCGAAAGGTCTTTCATGAACATCACCGATCTCGTCGACGCCTTGGCGGCGACTGACTCCAAGCTCACCAAGGCCCAGGCCAAGGCCGCCATCGAGGCGACCTTCGCCGCCATCCGCGGCGCCGCCGTCAAGGGCGACGAAGTTTCCATCCCCGGCTTCGGCAAGTTCGCTGTCCAGTCCAAGCCGGCTCGTACTGGGCGCAACCCGTCGACCGGCGCCACCATTCAGATCGCCGCCTCGAAGGCGCTCAAGTTCAAGCCCGCCAAGGCGCTCAAAGACGCCCTGGGCTGAGTCCTGCGGTACGGGCCGGTGCATTGCGCGCCGGCCCGCTCCCGCAATGTCGGGGTAGATCCGGTCTCAGGCGAGACCGAGGACAGCGGCAAGGACCATCAGGGTCCCGATCAGGCCGACAATCCAGAACAGAGGGCGAATTTTCGGAACGCCGAGCAGATAGATGACGGCGTGTCCGACCCTCGAGTAAAAGAACAACTTCGCCCCAAGGGCCGTCGTCGTTCCCAGAGCGTCCGTCGTTGCTGCGACAAGGATCAGCGGCGCAAAGAGGATAAGACCCTCCCGATGATTGTCGACCACGCGGAGCGCGCGGGCGTGGAATCCCTGGGGCGGGCTGAGCCCGTCCCGCGCATCCGCCATCGCCTGAACGCCCTTGGCGCGGACGCCAGCGATAGCCTGAATGATTACGAGCCCCAGAAGAAGCACCGTCGAGTAGACGAGGAGCCGGAGTTCGATCGGCATGTTTCCCTCCCATTGGGCGCCGGGGCCTCCATGGATCCGGTCGCCTGCCAGGAGGCTCCACCGCTTCCTTCCGGACGTCAACGGGCGCTTGGCGATCGGATCGGCCCGGGTGATGATGGCGCAGGAGACCTGCCCATGACGAACCGCCCCCTGCGACTTCTCGCCGCCAGCGCCGCCCTGACCGTCGCAGCCCTGACCCTCGCCGCCTGTTCCGGCGCCGGATCGACGGATCCGTTGTCGGGATTTGGACCTGACCCCCGGCTTCCCCCGCCGTCCCGTACGCCGATCCCGCAGATCGCCATCGCCCAGCCTGTCGGCTGGTCGGGCTCAGAGACGCCCAGGGCGCCCGAAGGTTTCCAGGTGACCCGTTTCGCGGCCGCCCTCGCCCATCCCCGCTGGCTTCTGGTCCTGCCCAATGGCGATGTGCTGGTGGCGGAGTCCTCCTCGGAGCGGAAGGGAAAGCCCGGCTTCCGGGATCGGGTCGCAAACCTGCTGATGGGTCAGGCGGGGGCCATCCAGCGCACCAGTCCGAACCGGATCACGCTTCTGCGGGATGCGGACGGAGACGGACTGGCGGAACTCCGGACCACCTTCATCGATAACGTCCGCCGCCCGTTCGGCATGACCCTGGTGGGGGAAACCCTCTACGTGGCCCAGGACGACGGGATCGTGAAGCTGACCTACCGGACAGGTCAGACCCGGGCGGAGGGGCGGCCCGAACGGGTCTTTGACCTGCCCTCGGGGCGCAACCATCACTGGACGAAGACCGTACTGGCCAGCCCGGACGGCAAGATCCTCTACGCCACTGTCGGGTCGAATTCGAACATCGGTGAAAACGGCCTGGCGGAGGAGGTCGGGCGCGCCGCCATCTGGGCCATCGATCCGGCGACGGGGACGGGCCGGCTGTTCGCCACGGGGCTGCGGAACCCGGTCGGGCTGGACTTCGAGCCGGTAAGCGGCGCCCTGTGGACCGCCGTCAACGAGCGCGACGAGCTGGGACCGGATCTTGTACCCGACTACATGACCAGCGTCCGAGATGGCGGATTCTATGGCTGGCCTTACAGCTATTTCGGACAGATCGTCGATGAACGGGTCAAGCCTCCCAGGCCCGATCTGGTGGCCCAGGCCATCAAGCCGGACTATGCGCTCGGGGCCCATACCGCCTCTCTGGGTCTGGCCTTCTATAGGGCGGACGCCTTCCCGGCGAAGTATCGGGGCGGCGCCTTCGTCGGCCAGCACGGCTCCTGGAACCGCAAGCCCTTCAACGGCTACAGGGTCGTCTTCGTTCCCTTCGCCAACGGCAAACCCTCCGGCCCGCCGGAGGTCTTCCTCGACGGCTTCCTGACACCGGATGGCAAGGCGCGCGGCCGGCCTGTGGGCGTGGCGGTGGACCGCAGTGGCGCCCTCCTCGTCGCTGACGACGCCGGCAAGTCGGTCTGGCGGGTGTCGCCCAAGGCGCCGTGACGCCCCCCTGGAGTGGGCATGCGGTCAGCCGAAGGTCTTGCGCAGCCGGAACTGGATGGCGCCGTCGTACTGCAGGTCGCGGAAGTCCCGGTAGAGCAGGGGCGCGGTGTTGCGCGGTCCGGACCAGACATCGCGGACCCGTGATGTATCGCGGGCAAGGGATTGCAGCTCTACACGCAGCGACAGGTTGGGCTGCGCCTTCCATTCCCCGAAGATCAGAATGACGACTCCGCTCTTGAGGGTCTCGATCTCGGTCAGCCGATAATACCGGTCGATATAGGGCCCGAAGATGTCGAAGCCCCAGGTCGACCGCAAGTGCGGCAGGTCCTGGGTGTAATGGAGCTCCCACTCATTATCGCGGACAGCGGAGATCTGCGGGGGCGGGCCAAAGGCCTGCAGGGCGGAGATCGGGCGCGGACGGCCGGTCGTGGGGTCGGTCACCTCCGTCTGGCGAAGGGACGCCTGGGCCTTCAGGGTCGCCTGCTTCAGGCCGACGCCGTCCAGAGGCGTGCTGAGGCTGAACTGCACCTCGTTGCGCCATCCGTCGCCGATGTTCGCCGGGGCGTCGGCGACGACGCTGCCGAGGTAGACCGGCGCCCGGTCGATGACGTCCTTCAGCTCGGAGCGGCGCAGGGTGACGGTGAAGACCCCGCTCTTGAGGAAGCGGCGCTCGATCGCAAGCTCTCCCACCCAGGCCTGCATCGGCGACAGGTCCGGATTGCCGGCGGCGACGGCCCCGGTCTGGGTGACGCTGTTGTTCGCGACGAAGTCATCGAAGTTGAGCTGGGTGACTTCCCGTTCGATGCGCGCCCGGACCTGCAGGGACTCCATAGGCGACCAGGTGACCGTCGCCCGGGGCTTGGTGAAGGACAGGGACTTTTCCAGCGCCACATCGCCGGAGGAGGTGACTGTGGAGGCCTCCTGCCGGAGCCCGAACTCGAAGGCCAGTTGGGGCGAGGCGCGAACCACGGCGACCGCGAAGACCTCCCCGCGCTTCTCCTCCACGGTCACATTGGCGGCGGGCAGAGGCACAAGGCCATTGTTGATCCTGAGACTCGTGACGGAATCGAGGGTGTTCAGCGCCCCTTCGATCCCGGCCTCGAGGTTGAGGGCCGGACTGGCGGTCCGCCGGAAGTGAACCCGCCCCACCGTCTCCGAGACATCCTTCTCGTTAAGGAACAGACGGGTCAGGGTCGGGCTGTCGAACCGGGCGTAGTTGTCCGTCCTGTTCCACTGCTGGAAGGCGACGAGATCCAGCTGGTTGGGACCTGCGCGCCGGTTCCAGCGCAGGCCTAGCTCGCTCTGCGCGCGGTCCTCGGAAAAGTACTGGAACTCCCGGTAGACG
>JBJTFE010000179.1:0-14155 GCA_046093265.1 Phenylobacterium sp.
GTCCAGATGCAGATCCTTCAGTTCCTCGGTCAGGGCCTGGGTCGCATCGACTTTGCGCCCCTGCCGGGAACGGAGGACCGCTGCGACCGAACGCCGGCGCGGCCGCCGGCGGGGCCCATGCGCGCCTTGGGCCCGCCGCCCAAGTGCGTCCCCTCCGGCGCCATGGTCGATCCGGGGCGTGTCCATGGCTGGATCGAGCCCGGCGGCGCCGGGCCGAAGGAGGCCGGCCGCGCCGCCCTGTGGCTCAACGCCCAGGCCTTCGCGCCGACCCGCTCCAACATCCGGCCCGTCACCGTGGCCTTCGCGGAGTCAGGCCGTCGGGTCATCGACGCCTCCGACATGATCGGCTCGAACTGGTACCCCTCCGAGCGCTGGGACTGCGACGCCGGCTTCGTGGGCCGCTATCGCGCCCTGAAGATCGATCGCGACGGCGTGAAGCTGGACGTGGACAAGTCCGCAATCGCCGGGGTTCCGGTCTACGTGGCGCGGCAGGGCTTCACCCAGGGGGTGGGCGGCAACCCCTTCCCGGGGGTGAGAGACTACACCGAAGTCAACAAGACCGGGACTTGCCAGACGCCGGAGGCCAAGGCGATCAGCCCGATCGATCCCGCCACGAACGTCGCGATCTACTTCCATACGGACTTCGTGGGCGCCGACGACTCCCGGGCCGGCCAGGGTCGGCCCGGCGAACCCGGCGTCTCGGCTATTTCCGGAACCCTGGTCGACTGGGTCCTGAAGCGGGCGAAGGGCCTCGCGGAAACCCCGACCCCCGCAAGCCTGGGTGTCAAAGCGCTCTATTGAGCGGGACGCGGGGACGTGGGTGACGGGGCGCCGCCCGGCGGCTAGGTTGGCGCCGAGATGAACGCTCCCGCCCCGCCCCAGGTCGATTCGGCCGGCGCCACGCCGGTCATGGCCCAGTTTTTCGAGACCAAGGCGCGACAGCCCGACGCCCTGGTCTTCTTCCGGATGGGGGACTTCTACGAACTCTTCTTCGACGACGCCCGGCAGGCTTCGGCGGCGCTGGGCATAGCCCTGACCGCACGGGGACAGCACGCCGGCGAGCCCATTCCCATGTGCGGGGTGCCCGTCCACGCCGCAGAGGCCTATCTTTCCAAGCTGATCCGCGCCGGCTTCAAGGTGGCGGTATGCGAACAGATGGAGGACCCGGCCGAGGCCAGGCGCCGGGGCTCCAAGGCCATTGTCCGCCGCGACATCGTCCGGGTGGTCACCCCGGGGACACTGACCGAGGACGGCCTGCTGGACGCCCGAGGCGCCAATCGGCTGGCGGCCGTGGCGGTGCGGGCCGGCGCCGCCGCGATCGCCAGCGTCGAGTTGTCCACCGGTGAGGTGGAGGTCTGGGCGCCGGGCAAGGCCGCCCTGGCCTCGGCCCTGGCGGCCCTCAGTCCCTCGGAGGTCCTGGCGCCGGACCGCCTCTTCGCCGACGAGGTGGTCAGCGCAGCCCTCAAGGCGGCCGGCGGCCTGGTGCAACCCCTCCCTTCCGCCTTGGCTGAACCCGGAGCCGCCGAAGCGCGACTGAAACGGCTCTACGGTGTGGAGACCCTCGACGGCTTCGGAGCGCTGTCGGGGGCCGAGATTTCGGCCCTGGGGCTGATCGCCGCGCACCTGGAGACCACCCAGGCCGGCCGCACGCCCTCCCTGTCGTCGCCAAGGCGGGCGGGGGAAGCCGATGTCATGGTCATAGACCCTGCGACGCGCGCCAGCCTGGAAATCGAGCGGAGCCTTTCCGGCGGGCGGGACGGGTCGCTTCTGGCCGCCATCGACCGGACGGTGACGGCGCCCGGCGCCCGGCTGCTGGCGTCGCGCCTCGCTCGCCCCCTGCTGGACCCGGAACGGATCGAGGCAAGGCTAGACGCCGTTGACTGGCTTCGGGACCGGCGCGGCCTACGGCGCAGGCTGCGCGAGGTCCTGAAGGGCCAGGGCGATATGGCCCGGGCCCTGTCTCGCCTGGCCCTTGGGCGGGGCGGTCCCCGCGACCTCGGCGCCCTGCGCGACGGCCTCGCCGCCGGCGCCGGGCTTCACAATCTTTGCCGGGCTGCGGCCGCCGGCCCCCTGGAGGCTCCTCCGCCCTCAGAGCTTGTCGAGTGTCTCCGGGCGCTGGATCTTCCGGGTCTGCCCGGCCTGGCTGACCTTCAGGCCAACCTCTCCGCCGGCCTGGGCCCCGACCTGCCCCTCCAGGCGAGGGACGGGGGCTTTGTCGCGCCCGGGATCCGGCCAGAACTGGACGAGGCGCGGCGGTTGCGCGACGACAGCCGTCGGGTGATCCTGTCGCTTGAGGCCGAGCTTGCGGCGCAGAGCGGGGTCGCCCTCAAGATCCGCCACAACGGGGTCCTGGGCTACTTCATCGAGGCCACGGCCAAGGCGGCGGAGCCGCTGCTGCAGGCGCCGCTGAACGCGACCTTCATCCATCGCCAGACGCTGGCCAGCCAGATGCGGTTCACGACGGTGGCCCTGGCCGAGCTGGACGCCCGGATCGCCCAGGCTGGCGAACGGGCCCTAGCCATTGAACTCGCCGCCTTCGAGGCCTGGCGGGACCTGGTCTGCGCCTCAGGCGACGCCCTCCGGGAGGCGGCGTCGGCCTGCGCCCGGCTGGATGTCGCCGCCGCCCTGGCCGAGTGGGCCGAGGAGGCTGACGCCGTGCGGCCGGAGCTGGACCGCAGCACGACATTTGACGCGGAAGGCGCGCGGCACCCGGTGGTCGAGGCGGCGGTGCGCCGGGCGGGCGGGGCCTTCACCCCCAATGACTGCCGGCTGGATGGCCAGGGCGTGTCGGCGCCCCGGCTCGCCATCGTCACCGGCCCGAACATGGCCGGCAAGTCGACCTTCCTTCGCCAGAACGCCCTCTTGGCCGTCCTCGCCCAGGCCGGTTGCCCGGTTCCCGCCCGCAGGCTGCGCCTGGGGGTTGTCGACCGTCTGTTCAGCCGGGTCGGAGCCGGCGATGACCTGGCCCGTGGACGGTCCACCTTCATGGCGGAGATGGTCGAGACCGCAGCCATCCTGACACAGGCCACACCCCGGTCGCTGGTGATCCTGGACGAGATCGGGCGTGGTACGGCGACCTGGGATGGCCTGGCCATCGCCTGGGCCTGCGCCGAGGCGCTGCATGGGACCAACCGCTGCCGGGGCCTGTTCGCCACCCACTATCACGAACTGGCCGAGCTGGAACGCCGGCTGCCCGGGGTCGCCAACCTCTCGCTCCGGGCCCGGGAGTGGAACGGAGAGCTGATCTTTCTGCATGAGGCGGCGCCGGGCCCTGCGGACCGGTCTTATGGCGTCCAGGTCGCCCGGCTGGCCGGCGTGCCGCCCGCGGTGGTGGCCCGCGCACAGGAGGTGCTGTCGCGGTTGGAACGCGAGGCCGGGGCCCCAGCGCAACTGGGCGACCTGCCCCTGTTCTCCGGCGCGCCGACAGGACTGTCTGAGGTTTCCGGGCCCTCCCCCGTGGACAGCGCCCTGGCGGACATGGACCCGGACAGCATGTCCCCGCGCGAGGCGCTGGAGGCGCTCTACCGGCTTAAGGGCCTCAACTCCTGAACCTGGGGCCCGGCCCGCTGCTGGGCGTAACCACCGGTTAACCATAACAAGATACGCGGAAGGCTCCTGTCCAGTCTCGCCCTCCGAGCGCATTCGCCGCCTCGGCCAGAAAGGCATCCCATGGCCTCCGACCTTCCCGAGCGACCCACAACTTCGGATCTCCGCCTCGCCCTGGAGTCACACCTCGCGGAGGGCGCGGCCAGGGTCGACCATCCGGCGCTGATTCAGATCGCCGATCTGTGGTCACAGCTCCTGCGGCCGGATCAGATGGAGGCGTTGAACGCCGAAAATCTCCTGTCGAACATGGTCCACATCATCGAGACCGGGGATCTGCACGAGAGCCAGCAGATTACGCTCGCCTCGACCCTTCGGGAGCTGGAGTCCCGGCGGCGCCCCAAGCTGTCAGCGGACCTGTCGGCGCGCCTGAATGAGGTCTGCCGGCCCATTCTCACCCGGCTTGCCGACACGCTGAACATGGCGCCCCGTCGGCTACCCCTCTCCAAGGTCCGGAGGGCTCATGTCATCTTTGCAGGCGCAGACAACGGTAACGTCAACGAGAGGTCGGCCCCGGCGATCGACTACGCCGCCGCCCTGGCTCTGGACACCCGGGTCGAGCGGATCGAGATCGTCCACTCCGGGTCGATTTCGAGAGAACGGGCCGCAGACATCAGGGCGATTCTGCGCACGGCGGGGAGGCGTCCGGAAATCAACTTCGTTTCGACCCTCGAGAACGACGACTTCATGGTCGACCTTCTGGGGCGCGGACCCTGCACCTTCCACTTCTGCGGCGAGCCTTCGCTCTCGCCCGTGATCAGCCTGGCCAGTCGGCTGGGTCCCACCGTGATGTTCGTGGGATCCGACGAAACACCTGTCCAGTACGCCGACGTGTACTGGAACTGGAGGTCGACGGAGATGATCGCGGACCATTGGGCGCGGCAGGGCGCACCATCTGTTTTCGCGCGGAATCATCTGCAGGTCCTGCAGGTTCCGGGCCGCACCCCTCCGGTTCGAGATCGCCTATCCCGGGAGGCTCTGGGCCTGGCGGAGGACGCCGTGGTGATCGCCACGGTCGGTGGGCGCCTCGAGGTGGAGATGGACGAGGCCTACATCACCGGGATTGAACTGGCGATCCGGGATCGACCGAACTGCTACTGGCTGGTGGCGGGCGAGTTGCCGGACTTCCTCTCGGACGCCTGCCGGCAGGTGTTGGGCGCCCGGTTCCTTTACATTCCCCATCCGGGCGACCTTGGCGGTCTGATGACCATCGCCGACATCTTCGCAAATCCGTTCCGCGAGGCCGGAGGTTCGGACGCTCGGCTCGCCGCCGCCGCGGGGGCCGCCATTCTGACCCTGGACCGGGGCGAAGTCGCGGCCGTCGCACCGGCGGACTTCCTGGGCCTGGACACGGAGGATTACTTCCGCCGGTTGGCCGCCCTGATTGAAGCCCCGGAGTTGCTCGCCGCCCTCAAGTCGCATCAGGCCGAGCATCTCGACCAGATCGGGGACCCGGAAATCCTGATTGCCAACCTCAACAAAATCGTCCGCGTCGCCTCCGACCGGTACGAAGGCCGCGGTCGCGGAGCGCCGCTTTCAGAGACGGTGTTCGCGCCGCCGCCACGCCTTGCGGTGGCGAGCTAGAGCCTGTTCCTTTCAGATGGAACGTCTGAAAGAGCAAAACAGGCTCTAGCTTCAATACGTTAGATCATGTTTCGATCCGGGGGCGAGCGCCGACCCGACGATCCGGAACTCATCCCCGGCCGGGATCGCCTCAGAGGGCGAAGGTGAAGCCGCCGTTGACCGGATAGACCTGACCGGTGATCCAGCTCGACGCATCCGACGACAGGAAGAGCACCATGTTGGCCACGTCGTCCGGGCGCCCGGGGCGGCGGATGATATACTTTTCCATCTGGCGCTTCAGGCGCTCGGGGTCGCCGTTCAGGGTCCGCTCCACGGCCGGGGTGGCGGTGAGGGCGATGGCCACCGAGTTGGCGGTGATCCCGTAGCGGCCAAGGGTCCGGGCCACGGAGCGCATGAAGCCCGCCGCACCCGCTTTGCCGGCGGCGTAGATCTCCATGTCGGCGTCGCCCCAGCGACCGGCGTCGGAGATGATGGTGACGATCCGGCCCGGCGCCTGGCGCTCGATCATGCCGGGAATGACGGCGCCGGTGCAATTGATCACACCGTAGAGGTTGACCCCCAGGAAGGTCTGCCAGACCTCGGGGCTGGTCTCCCAGAAGGGCAGGCGGGCGTCGGCCGACGGGGTCGCGCCCGCATTGCCGGCGTTGTTCACCAGGACGCCGATCGCGCCCAGGTCGGAGCTGGCCTTGGCCACCATCGCCTTCACGGCCGCCTGGTTGGAGACGTCGCACTGGAGGGCCAGGGCCTTGCCCCCGGCCGCGCGGATCTCCTCGGCCACGGCCTCCGCCCGTTCGAGCACGAAGTCGTTGCCCACCCCGCCGCCGCTGTTCGTGGCGCCGCCCAGGTGCAGGGCGATCTGTCGTCCCACGCCCTGTCCCGCGCCGGTTACGAGCGCCACGCGGCCGCCCAGGTCCAGAATGTCGGTCATCTTGTCTCCTCCCTTGCATCTATGCCTTCGTGTCACCCCAGATCGGCGGGGTCCGCAAGGGGAAACCCGAATCCCAGGGTCATGTCAGACGTGGGGCCAGCGGCGGGCGACCTCCACCAAGGCGTCGAAGGCGTCGAGGCCTTCTATCCACTCCAACGGCAGGCCAAAGAGACCCTCCTCGGCGCCCCGGATGTTTCCGGCGATGGTGGCGGTTGTGTCGGAAGCCCCGCCGTGGTTGGCGGCGATCCTCAGGGCGTCGACAAGGTCTTCACCGCGAAGTGCGGCGAAAAGGGCGATGGCTAGGGCCTCCTCGCCGGTCCAACCCTCGCCAAGCCTGCAAATGGCCTCAGCGTCTGAGATCCGGTCGCGGGCCGCCAGATCCACCGCCTGGTCGAGGGCGCGAAGCGTCTCGACCGCGCCCCTCCGGCCCGCCAGCTGGCGGCGGGCTTCGTCCCAGGACGCATCAAGCGGACGCCCACTCATCAGGCTGGCCACGAGGCTCGCCAGCACGCCGGCGGGCAGGCGTCCCGACGAATGCCCGTGGGTCAGAGTCGCCCCCCGAATCCCCAGCTCGAACGCCTCATCTGCGGAGATTCCGGGCAGGAGACCCGCCGGAGCCATCCGGATGACGGCGCCGCATCCCTTGGCGTTGTTGATCCGGCGGGCCGGGTCGCCGTCGCCGCCAGCCCGCAGGGCGGAGAGGCAGGTCGCATCCGGCGCCCGTCGCACCCAAAGCGAGGGATAGGCCAGCAGGCCCTTCCGTCCGGGCCGGAATTCGCCTTCCTGGGTTTCGAGCCATTCGAGGAGAGCAAGACGCTGGGAAGCGGTGCGGGCCTCGACTGTCGGTTCCAACGCATCCGCCAACCCCTGGGCGGTGAAGAGCGTCATCTGGGTTTCATCGCTGACCCGTCTGCGACCGGACGCGTCGACAGGGGGCTCCAGTATGCCGTCGTCCCCAAACCGGCGCTGGATTTCCAGGAGACTGAAGAACTTGACCGGGTAGCCGAGAGCGTCCCCCAGGGCCCCGGCCGCCAGACAGGCGAGGCGCCGGGAGGCGAGATCCGGGTCTTCGCCAACCGCTTCGAGAGACAGGATGTATCGTTCCTGCGCGGGGGTCTCCACGGCGCCTCTACGGGCCTGTCGGACCCGCTGCAGGGCTCGCTGGGGCGACTCTCCAAGCTCTACGAGGAGGCGGCTCGCCAGGAGTTCCGCCCGGCCCCGCCCGCCTCTGCAGTGCACGAGGATCCGGCCGCCGCGGGACAGGAGGTCCCTCAGCTCAGCCCCCGCGAAGGTCCAGACGGCCTCGAAACTTCCATCCGGCGCATCCAGGTCCCGGAACGGCAGGCGTCGACACTCAAGGCCGGCCGCCCGAAGCTTCTCACCCAGCCGAGCCGTTTGCGGCCCGAAGACGTCAGGTTCGATGAGGGTGATCACCACCGTCGGCCGCCAGGCGGTGATGACGGCAAGGTCGGCGTCGAGATCCCGGTCCCGGGGGTATCCGTGGAGGCCGGGGTCCTTCTCGCCCGGGGACAGGGTCAGGCCCACCAGACCCCGGCCGACGGGAAGGGTGTCGATCTTCAGGGGATGGGTCAGGTCGGCGCGCTTCAACAGGGTCTCCGGAGGCGTTTGTGGCCACCCTTGATCGTATATCGAGACTTCATCGACATACGACAATGTCGCCCCGCAGCCAGGAACACCCCCGGCCGGGGTCAGTCCATCAGCCTCTGCATGAGGTAGGTGTACTCCAGGGCCTGGCGCAGGGCCCGCTCGTTCAGGTTGGCCGCCGCCGCATGCCCGCCGTCAATGTTCTCATAGTAGAGATAGTCATAACCCAGGTCCTTCAGCCGGGCCGCGGCCTTGCGGGCGTGGGCGGGATGGACGCGATCATCCTTTGTCGAGGTCTCAATGAAGACCTGCGGATAGGCCTGGCCCGCCTTCAGGTTCTGGTAAGGCGAGTAGGAGAGCAGCATCTCGCGCTCAGCCGGGATGGCCGGGTCGCCATACTCTCCCACCCAGGAGGCGCCGGCCCCGATCTGCGTGTAGCGGATCATGTCGAACAGGGGCACCTGGATGACCACCGCGTTGTAGAGCTCAGGGCGCTGGGTCAGGGCCACGCCCATCAGCAGGCCGCCGTTAGAGCCGCCCATGATCCCCAGGCGCCGGGGCGAGGTGTAGCCTCGTTGGATCAGGTCCTCGGAGACGGCGAAGAAGTCCTCATAGACTCGCATGCGGTTCAGCTTCAGACCGGCGTTGTGCCAGCGCGGCCCGAACTCGCCCCCGCCCCGGATGTTGGCGACGACATAGATTCCGCCCTTCTCCACCCACAGCTTGCCGGGGATGGCGGCGTAGGCCGGGGTCTGGCTGACCAGGAAGCCCCCATAAGCGTAAAGCAGGGTCGGGTTCGCCCCGTTCATCGGCGCGTCCTTCCGGCGCACTACGGAATAGGGAACCCGGGTCCCGTCCTTGGAGACCGCCCAGTGCTGCTCGGCGACCATGTTCGAGGCGTCGAACCGGGGCGGCAGGCTGCGCAGGCGATCCGAGGCGCCGGTCCCGGCGTCGGCTAGCCATTGGCTGGTGGGGGAAAGGTAGCCGGCCGCGCTCACCAGGATCCGGTCGCTGTCGTCCGACGCCGAGGTCAGGGTCAGGGTGGAGTCCGAAGGCAGGTCGAGGGTCTGCGAGGTCCAGGCGCCGCCGTTCCGTTTCAGGCTGCGGACCTGTCCCCGGACATTGTCCAGGAGACCGATGACCAGGCGTTCGCGGGTCGAGGCGACCTGCTCTACGCTCTGGCTCTGCGTGGGGCGCAGGACCAGGTTTGGCTTCAGGGCGCCGGGCGTGGCGCGGACCGCCTCGAGGTCGAAGTCTACCAGATCGCCGGCCTTCAAGCCGGTTTCCGCCCAGTCCGCCTCCAGGCTGACCACCAGCCGGCCGGCGACCAGGGCCTGAATGGTCGAGCGCAGGGGCAGGGCCAGCTTCAGAGTGCGGTCTCCCGCCAGCAGGTGATACTCGGCGCTGAAGGTGTCGAGGGGCCGCGCCAGGATCGCGGCCTCGACCTGTCCCCTGACGTTCCGGAAGATCTGTCCGTACACGCCATAGCCGCCGTCCTTAGGGTCACCCCGGAAGACCTCGCGGGCCTGGGCGAGCGACTGGTCGCGCTTCAGGAGGCGCGCGATGTAGGGATAGCCGGACGTGGTGCTTTCGGCGGGCGACAGAGCCGTGACGACCAGCAGGGTGTCGCGGTCGATCCAGCCGAACCAGTGCTTGCCCTCCGGAAGGCGGAAACCATTGTCCAGGAACCGGCCTTCGAGGGCGTCGAACTCCCGCACCGTCACGGCGTCCTTGCCGCCATCTGACAGGCTCACCAGGCACAGGCGGTTGTCCGGCGCCAGGCAATCGGCCCCGGCGAACACCCAGTTGGCCTTCTCGACCCTCGCCAGGGCGTCGACATCGAGGATCGTCCGCCAGACCGCGGCTCCCGACCTGTAGCCGGCGAGGTCCGTCTCGCGCCACAGGCCGCGGACATGGGTGCGGTCCTGCCAGAAGTCCCGTACCTTCTCCCCGCCGGCGAAGGCGATCCCCGGAATACGGTCCGGGGCGGTCGCGATGGCCTGGGCCTCGGCGTAGAGGCCGGCATACCTCGGGTCGTTCTGCAGCCGGGGCAGGGACCGGGCGTTCTGCGCCTTCGCCCACTCCAGGGCCCGGTCGCCCTCGATCTCCTCCATCCAGGTGTAGGGGTCGTCGGCGGCAAGGGCTTCGGTCATGGCAAAGGTTCCCACAAGGAGTGTCGCCGCCAGGGCGAACGGGCGCAGGACATGCCGCATCATCGCGTCTCCGGATTGGGCGCTTCGCCACAGAGACCCCTGCCGCGCCGCCACCGCTATGCTAGCCTTCCCGCGGCCCGGGCGAAAGACCCGGCCTTGAGGAAGTCGCCATGTTCACCCGAAGCCTGATCTTCGCCGCCGCCGCAGGCGCCAGCCTCGCCGCTGCGCCCGCCCTCGCCGCACCGGCCGCCGCGGCGCGGCCCAACATCATCGTGATCCTCGCCGACGACCTCGGCTACGGGGACACCGGCGTCTATGGCTCGCCCCGGGTGAAGACGCCCAATATCGACGCCCTGGCCCGCGACGGCGTGCGGTTCACCCAGGGATACGTCGCCCATCCGGTCTGCGCCCCGTCCCGGGCGGCTTTGATGACCGGGCGCTACCAGACCCGCTTCGGCTACGAGTTCAACCCGGTGGGCCGGGACCGGACCGGAGGGGTCTCCCGGGACGAGGTCTTCCTCCCCCAGGTCCTGAAGGACGCCGGCTATTCCACCGGCATGGTGGGCAAGTGGCATCTGGGCCAGCCCGCCGGCTACCACCCCCTCGACCGGGGCTTCGACAGCTTCTTCGGCGTCATGACCGGCGCGACCTCCTTCATGACCGACTTCAAGGTCGGCGACGAGGAGATCACGCCCCCGGGAGCCGGGGCCTCCTTCGGCATCGCCGAGGGGGTGCAGGCCCCGCCCGGGGCGACCGAGGCCGAGAAGATGGCCCTGCTGCGCCGGGCCGCGCCTGTGCTCCGGGGCCGCGAGGTCGTGGAGGAGACGGCCTACCTCACCGACGCCTTCACCCGCGAGGCGGTCAACTTCATCGACGCCAACGCCGGCAAGCCCTTTTTCCTCTACCTGGCCTACACTACGCCTCATACGCCGCTCCAGGCCCCGGCCACCTACATCGAACGCAACCGCGCCATCCCCGACAAGGGCCAGCGGGTCTACGCCGCCATGGTCACCGCCCTGGACGACGGCGTCGGCCGGATCCGCGCCGAACTGAAGTCGAGGAAGCTTGAGAAGAACACCGTCATCGTCTTCCTGTCGGACAACGGCTGCGCCGGCTATGTCGGGACCGCCTGCACCAACGCGCCCCTGAACGGCTTCAAAGGCCTGCATCTCGAGGGCGGAATCCGTGTGCCCTACATCGTCTCGGCGCCCGGACGCTTCCGGCGCGGCGCGGTGGAGGACCAGGTGGTCTCCAGCCTCGATATCGCCCCCACCGCCGCCGCCCTGGCGGGCGCAACCCTGCCGAAGGGGACGGATGGCGAGAACCTCGTCCCCTACCTTGCCGGACCCGAGCCGAAGCGCTTCGAGCGCCGCCTCTTCTGGCGGACCGGGCCCAACTACGCCATCCGCGACGGCGCCTGGAAGCTCTGGAGCGTCAACCGCGCCGAGCCGGGCGAGTCCGAGAGCCTGGCCGCCGGCATCACCCCCGACGGCGTCCAGGCCCGGGCCTCCTCCCAGGGCGTCTACGACATGCTCTACAACCTGTCCGAGGACCCCGGCGAGACACGCAACCTCGCCGCCACGCGCCCCGAGGTCGTCGCCCGCCTCAAGGCCGAGATCGCAGAATGGGACAGGTCCAATGTCCCGGCCCAGTGGACCAGCATGCGCCAGGCGGTCCGCCGTCATGAGGGGCAGATGCTCAAGATCTACCCCTGAAGGCCCCCACCCTAAGCCGAGGCTCCATGTCCGATTCCTTCTCACGCCACCTGGTCGACCCTGAGCTCCTGCCCATGCTCGACGCCTTTCCCACAGTGGTCCTGACCGAGGCCATGCTCCCGGGCATGCGGGGCCGGGCCTCCTGGTTCCCCGCCGACCCCAAGGATGCGGACCGGACCGATCAGGTCCGCCGCCTCATCCCCGGTCGCACCGCCGATCCCGAGGTCGAGGTCCTCATCTACCGGCCCCGGGGTGTCGAGGGGGCCCTGCCCTGCATCCTGCACATACACGGGGGCGGCTATGTCTCGGGCCGGGCGGACGCCAACGAGGCCCTGCACCGGCCCATGGCCGCCGACCTCGGCTGCGTCATCGTCACGGTGGAATACCGCCTGGCCCCCGAGACCCGCTTCCCGGGCGCGGTGGAGGACTGCTACGCCGCCCTGGCCTGGACCTTCGCCAACGCGGCTGAGCTGGGGGTCGACCCGGCCCGGATCGGCGTCATGGGCGAGAGCGCCGGCGGCGGCCTCGCCGCGTCCCTGGCCCTGCTGGCCCGCGACCGGGGCGAGTACGCCCTCGCCTTCCAGCACCTCATCTACCCGATGATCGACGACCGCACCTGCATCCGGCCCGATCCCCACCCCACGGTGGGCGAGTTCATCTGGACGCCGCACAACAACCGCTTCGGCTGGGCCGCCCTGCTGGCCCATGAACCGGGTATCGACGGGGTCTCGCCCTACGCCGCCGCAGCCCGGGCGGAGAGCCTGGCCAGCCTGCCGCCGACCTTCATCGCCACCGGCGCCCTGGACCTCTTCCTGGAGGAAAACCTGGAATACGCGCGCCGGCTGACCCGCGAGGGGATCGCGAGCGAGGTGCACGTCTATCCCGGCGCCTTCCACGCCTTCCAGGTCATGCGCGGCGCCCGTGTCGCACAGGCGGCGGAGCGAGACAGCCGCGCCGCCCTCGCCCGGTTCCTGAACGGCTGACTCAGGAGGGGTTCCGGGCGCTGACGAGCCAGGTCGCCGAGGGCATGTAGACCGCCCCGTCGCGCAGCCAGGGCCGGACCGCCTCCCGCACCCGCTCGCGCAGGACGGGGGCGAGGTCCGGACGCTCGCGCAGGATCGCGCCCAGGGGCCCGACCCGGAAGCTCATCTCCACCGTTCCGTCGAGCTCGAGGCCGCCGATCGCCTCGTCGTGCGGTGTGATCCCGATGTCCGTGAAGCCCGCTCCGGCCAGCAGGCCCCGCACTCGCTCCGGGTCGGCGAAGGCGAAGGGGCCGGGCGCACCCGGCTCCGGCGGCGGCGCGGGTGGAACGAGGCCGGTCGCCGTCTCCGCCGGAAGACGCATCCAGAGGTTCTCGGCCAGGGGCCGCCAACAGACGAACCCCAGCCGGCCTCCGGGCCTCAGCGCGTGGCGCAGGTTGCGAAAGGCGCCGCCGGGGTCGGAGAAGAACATGACCCCGAAGCGCGAGAAGACGATGTCCCGGCCGCCGGGTAGGGCGGCGACCTGCGCGTCCGCCTGGCGGAACTCCAGGCCTTCGAGCGACGCCTCGCCGGCCCGGCGCCGGGCGACCTCCAGCAAGGGCGCTGAGATGTCGAGGCCCAGCACTTCGCCCTCGGGTCCGACCCGCCGCGCCAGTTCAAGGCTGGTGTCGCCGCAGCCACAGCCGACGTCGATCGCGGTCTCGCCCGGCTCGGGCGCCAGACGGTCCAGGATCGCCTGGCCCAGGGGGCGGATCTGCCGGTCGATCCGGTCCTGAAGGTCCGCCCAGGTCCGCCCGGCGGTTTCGTTCCAATAGGCCTCCTGGGCCGCATTCGCCGCACTCATGCCGGATTTCCCCCTGAAGACCGCCCGACGGGCGCCGCCTTGCCCCGGAGCGCCCCTGCCCTCACCCTGCCGACTTCCACCGGACTTCACCAGATGCCCTGTCGCCGCTTCGCACTCCTCTTCGCCCTGGGTCTTGTCCTCATCGCCCGCCCCGCAGCGGCGGCCGTCCCGCCTGCGGGCCTGGAGCAGCGTCTCGACGCCATCCTCGCCCGCGGCGCCCCGGGGGTATCGGTCCTCGTCTACCGGGATGGCGACCTGCTCTACAGGTTGGAGCGCGGGCGTATCGCGCCGGGGGATCGCCTGCCGGTGGCTTCGGCGTCCAAGTGGATGGCGGCGGCCCTGGTCATGACGGTGGTGGACGAGGGTCGCCTGTCCCTCGACGAGCCGATCGGGCGCCGGCGACCTGGAGCGAGGGGCCCCCGTACCGGAAGACCGCTCCGGGCGGATCGGCCTGATGTCGGGCGGCGATCCGGGCGGCGGACTCCGCCAGCGTCAGGCCGGAGTCCTGGAGGATGTCGGACATGCCCAGCAGGCCGCCCTGGCCGGCGGTGTAGGACAGGAGCTGGCGCAGGGTGATCTCGCCGGAGGGGCCCTGGAACTCCGGAAGCCGACGCCCGATCGGCTCGTCGAGGGACAGGCGACCCTCGTCCACCACCGTCATGACCAGGGCCGCCGCCATCCACTTGGACGCCGAAGCCACCGGCAGGCGATCCCCCGGCGCGATACGCCCGCGCTCCAACCTG